>JAPOOQ010000022.1 GCA_026713345.1 Gemmatimonadota bacterium
CGCCACGTGAGGAACACGCGCGGCGGCCAACTGATCGCGACGGTGGAGGAGATGCTCAGGGAGCTGCGCTGACCCCCTACTTCAGCTCCACCAGCTGCTCCGGGTCCACGCGCACCACGATGTAGGTGATCGTCTCGGTGACCTCGCTGAACCCGTGCGGGGAGCCCGCCGGGATGATCAGCATGTCGCCCGGGCCGATGTCCCGGCTCTCGCCGCCCTCGATCCCGCCCACCGAACTCGGCCCGGTGAGCGTGCGCACCGTCGCCCCGTCGGCGGGAAGGGCCCGGCCGTTCACGAGCTCCCCACCCGTCACCAGCGTCCCCTGCCCCGAGACCACGTAGTACACCTCGGTCTGGTTGTGGTGCTGGATCGCGCCCAGGGTCGTGCTGGGCGGCCGCTGCACGACGCCGACGCCGACGTTGTGCCCTCCGGCGTCGATGTGCCGGATCTGTTGGTCGCTTACCCTGCCGGCGGGCGCGCGCTCGATCGTGGCCAGGATGTCGGCGGCGGACATGTAGGTGGCCGGGGGGTCCTGGGAGGTCGTCGCGCCGACAACCCACCCGATCGAGAACAGTGCGGCGGCGAGGCCGATTGCGAGCAGTCTGCGCATTGCCAGGCTCCTTTGTGACGGGATCCGGAACGGGCGCACCGGGGTTTCGTCCCGAGCACCCCCGCTCCATCTTCAACCAAACTGGGACGCACACGATGACCCGCACCAGACCCGCAACCCCCGGGGACGAGGACGAATGAACAACCTGCGCACCTGTATCACCCTGTTTTGCATCGCGCTGATCGCAGCCTGCGGCGGACGCGCGGCCAACAACGCCCCGGCCGCTCCAGGCGCCCCGGCCGGGGATGCCGCCGGCCCCGGCGACCGCGAACGCCCGGACGGAGACGACGAAGCGACCAGCTACGCCGACTTCATCGAGGGTGCGGAGTCCGACGACGGGGTCTTCACCGTGCACAACAAGGACGAGGACTGGTTCTTCGAGATCCCCGACTCGCTCCTGGGCCGCGACATGCTGCTGATCAGCCGCATCGCGGGGAAGATGGACGGGCTGGGGGGATTCACCCCCGCCGGGGTGGCCACCAACCGCCAGATGATTCACTTCGAGCGGCGCGGGGAACAGATCATGCTGCGCAAGAACTCCAGTGTGGCCGTGGCGGACGAATCCCTGGCCATCGCGGCTTCGGTGGAGGCGAACTACTTCGCGCCGATCCTCGCGTCGTGGGACATCGAGGCGCGTGGCGCGGACTCGGCCAGCTCCGTCATCGACGTCACCAGCTTCTTCGGGGGCGACACCCCGCACATCTCCGGGCTCAGCCCCGCGCAGCGACGCAACTACGGCGTGCGCCGGCTCGACGCGAACCGGAGCTTCATCAGCCGCGTGCGGAGCTACCCGCTCAACGTGAACGTGCGCCACACCCTCACCTACGACGCATCCTCGCCGCCGACGGATGAGCGCGCGAACACCGTGACGATCGAGATGAACCAGTCGCTGGTGCTCCTGCCCGCCGAGCCGATGCGCCCACGCTACGCCGATCCGCGGGTAGGCTACTTCAGCGTCAGCCGCATCAACTACGGCCTCGACGAGCAGAAGGCCGCCACCGAGACCTTCATCCGCCGCTGGCGTCTTGAGCCCTCCGACCCGGAGGCGTACGCGCGGGGCGAGGTGGTCGACCCCGTCAAACCGATCATCTACTACGTTGACCCGGCGACGCCCGAGCGCTACGTGGGAGCCGTCAGGCGCGGTATCGAGAACTGGCAGGCCGCCTTCGAGACAGCGGGGTTCAGCAACGCGATCGTCGCGCTCGAGGCCCCGTCGAAGGAGGAGGATCCCGACTGGGACCCGGAGGACGTGCGCTTCTCGGTCGCGCGCTGGTCGGCGAGCGAGGTCCGCAACGCGCAGGGGCCGAGCACCTCGGACCCCCGCACCGGCGAGATCATCGAATCGGACATCGTCTGGTATCACAACCACATGCGTTCCTACCGCAACTGGATGATGGTGCAGACCGGCGCCGCCAACCCCGACGCCCGCCAGCTGCCGCTCACCGACGAGCTGATGGAAGAGGCGATGGAGCAGGTCATCACCCACGAGATCGGGCACGCGATCGGGCTGCCGCACAACATGGTGGCAAGTTCGTCGTACCCGGTGGACTCGCTGCGCTCGCAGAGCTTCGCGAGCAGGATGGGGGTCGCGCCGACGATCATGGACTACGCGCGCCAGAATTACATCGCGCAGCCCGAGGACGGGCTCGAGCCGAAGGACTTCCTGCTGCGGATCGGCGTCTACGACCACTACTCGGTGAACTGGGGATACCGGGTGTTGCCCGATGCCGAAACCCCCGAAGACGAGATCCCCACGCTGAACCGGTGGATCGTGGAGAAGGCGCACGACCGCATGTACAAGTATCTGCAGCAGGGAGGACTCGGCGTCTCCGACCCGCGCGCGCAGACAGAAGACATGGGCGACGACATGGTGCGCGCGAACCAGTACGGGATGGCGAACCTGCGCCGCATCGTGCCCAACCTGGTGGAGTGGACGACCCGGCCCGGCGAGGACTACAGCGACCTGGCGGAGATCTACGGGGAGGCGGTGAGCCAGTGGTCGCGGTACGTGCGTCACGTGGTGACGATCGTCGGGGGCGTGCACGTCGACCTCAAGACCGCCGACCAGGACGGGGCGGTCTTTGACGGCGTCCCGCGCGACCGGCAGAAGCGGGCGATGGCGTGGCTCGCGCAGGAGGCCTTCACGGCGCCCACCTGGCTGAACGACCCGGAGATCCTGAAGCGCATCGGCCCCACCGGCGCCAGCGTGGCGAACATATCGAACCTGCAGCGTTCCGTCCTGAACCAGCTGCTCTCGACCAGCCGCATGTCGGCGCTGGCCGAGCTGGAAGTGACCGAGCCGGAGGACGCCTACCCCCTGGCCGAGTTCCTGGACGATGCGCGCGCCGCGGTCTGGGAGGACCTCGCGCGCGTCAGCGAGGTCGGCCCGTACCGGCGCGCCCTCCAGCGGGCGTACCTGGAGCGCATGGAGGCCCTGATGACGGACGCCCCGGCGGCTCCCACCCCCTTCTTCGCCACGGGCCCCAACGTGAGCACCTCCGACATCCGCCCGCTGGTGCGCGAACAGTTGCGCACCCTCCGGGACGATGTGTCGCGGCGCCTGAACCGCGGGATGGCCCACCGGGTGAGCGAGGCGCACCTGGAGGACGTGCGGGTCCGCATCGACGCGATATTGGACCCGGGTTCGGGATAGGGGCGGCGGGCGGGCGCGAGTGACCTTGCGACATCGCACGAAAACGCGCTATTGTGTTGGCAAAATGCGCGGCCGCGGCGCGTGTCCGCTGGGCATGTGCCGATCGACTACCGGGGGGGGCACCGCACCGGCCCCAATCATATACAAGAATATATTTTCGCAGTCCAAAAATATAGATTACTATATCAACAGGAGAAGAATATGTCGAAAAGACTATCACCCATGATGACGTTCCTGGCCACGGTGGGTTCGGTGGCGCTGTTCGCAGCAACGCTCGCGTGCGGATCGCCCGACTCGGAGGCGCCGGCGTCGGAGCCCCTTGCGTCGGAGACGTCCGCCTCGGGAACGCGCGCTTCCGGATCCCCGAGCCGTGCAGCGCCCGGCCCAGGCGGCGGCATGTCCCAGGATCCGGTCCATTGGACGGCGAAGATCGACGAGGAGGCCCTCGCGGCGGGAGCGACGGTCACCGTGGACGTGAAGGCGACGATCGATCCAGGGTGGTACATCTATTCGATCACGCAGGGCGAGGGCGGCCCGGTGGCGAGCAGGATCTCGCTCGCCGCCGACC
>JAPOOQ010000023.1 GCA_026713345.1 Gemmatimonadota bacterium
CAGGGGCTTCGTGACCCCCATGCCCACCTACTCGACCAGCCTGGCCACCGCCCGGCGGATCGAGGCCAAGACGACCGAGATCGATCTGGACAGCTCGCTCGCCATCGACCTCGACGCGCTGGCCGAGGCGTCCCGCGGCGCCGGCCTGGTCTACCTCTGCAATCCGAACAACCCCACCGGCATGGTGCACGGACCCGGCGCCGTCGAGGGTTTCGTGCGCCGCGTGCTGCGTGAATCGCCCGAGACCATGATTCACGTCGACGAGGCCTACATCAACTACGGGCGGCCCGGCAGCATCGAGACCGCGGTGCCCCTGGCGCTTGAGGACGAGCGCGTGTTCGTCACCCGTTCCTTCTCGAAGGCGCACGGCATGGCCGGCTTGCGTGTCGGATACGCCCTCGGCCAGGAGCAGACCCTGGCGAAGATCCGCGGCGCCTGGGGCATGGGCGACGTCAACATGCTGGGCGCGGTAGCCGCGATCACCGCGTTCGAGGACACGGAACACATCGGTCGGGAAGTGAAGGAGAACGCCGAGATTCGCGCCGGCGTCATCGCCGCCTTCCGCGACATGGGCTTCGACGTGCCCGACTCCCACACCAACCACATCTTCGTCAACATCGGACGCCCCGCCCGGGAGTTCCGCGAGGCGTGCCTGGAGCGCAAGGTGCTGGTAGGCCGCGATTTTCCGCCGTTGCACACCACGCACTGCCGAATCTCGATCGGCAGCCGGGAGGAGATGGCGGCGGCGATGAAGGTGTTCAAGGAGGTCCTGGCGTAAGGACAGTGACGGGGATCGCCTGCCACGCACGAAGCGCAGGAATCGCCAAGAACGGGCTGAATCTGCGGGTGGTCGGCAACTTTGTATCGATTCGCTGTCGCCAGGGGGAACGACGGGGCTGCGACGCCGGTTCCATGCCGTACCGCAGCAACTCCGCCTTTGAGTGACGGGAGGAGGCAACGATGTCAGGCATCGTCCGGCTCAATCGAAGAGCCTTCATGAGAAACGCGGGCGCGACCGCCATCGCCGGCGCCGCCGGCGGCCTGGTCGGCGGCGCGAGCCCGGCGGCGGCGCAGAGCTCGACCAGCATCCCGCGCCTGGCGAACGGCAAGTACGATTTCGACACGCCCTACAACCGTGTCGGCACCGACTGTTCCCGGTGGGACTCTCCGGCCCTCCGGTACCCGGAGGGCGTGTTCAAGTACGGGATGGGCGTGGCGTCGATGGACTTCGAGTGTGCGCCGTGCATCACCGAGGCGCTGCAGGAGAGAATCCAGCATCACAACTGGGGCTACCTCAGCACCACCCAACCCCTTCGAGACGGCATCCTGAAGTGGAACGGTGAACGCCACGGCCTCGACCTGGACCCCGCCTCGATCGTCATCTCCGACGGCGTCTATCCGGGCGTCATCGCGGCGCTGCGCTCGTTCGTGCCCATCGGGAACAAGGTGCTCCTGACCACGCCGGCGTACTCGGGGTTCTACGGAATGGCCCGCGCCGCCCGGGTGGACACCGTCGACAGCCCGATGCCCTACCGGCACGGACGCTACGCGATC
>JAPOOQ010000024.1 GCA_026713345.1 Gemmatimonadota bacterium
GCACCCGGCCTCTACCTCGACCTGGAAAACCCGTCCCACGTCGAGCGGCTGTCGGACGCGCGCGCCTACCTCGGCTCCGTGCGGGACCGTCTGGTCGTGCTCGACGAGATCCACCGGGTTCCGGAGCTGTTTCGGATCCTGCGCGGGATCATCGACGACCGCATTCGCGATGGTGAGCCGGCCGGTCACTTTCTGATCCTCGGATCGGCCTCGATGGACCTCATGCGCCAATCCGGAGAGAGCCTCGCGGGTCGGATCGGCTACCTCTCTCTCGATCCTCTGGACATCCGTGAAACGGGATCCGCAGACCCCACGCGGCTGTGGATCCGCGGCGGCTTCCCCAGGAGCTTTCTCGCTGCGGGCGACGCCGCGAGCACGCTCTGGCGCCAGAACTTCATCCGCACCTATCTGGAGCGCGACATCCCCATGCTGGGACCACGCATTCCGGCCGAGACGCTACGCCGCTTCTGGACCATGCTCGCCCACTCGCAGGGCGGACTCTGGAACGCGTCGGTGCTCGCCCGAAGCCTCGCCGTGGACGGGAAGACCGTCACCCGCTACCTCGACCTGCTGGTCGACCTGCTGCTCGTGCGCCGCTTGCCCCCATTTCACGCAAACGTGCGCAAACGGCTTGCAAAGTCACCCAAGGTGTACATTCGCGATACCGGCATCGTCCATACGCTTCTCGGGCTCGACGACCTCGACGAGGTGCTCGGTCATCCGGTCGCGGGGACCAGCTGGGAGGGCTTCGTCATCGAGACCCTCATCCGCGCGGCCCCCAGCCGCACCCGGGCCAGTTTCTATCGCACAGCCACCGGAGTGGAGATCGATCTCGTGCTGGAGTTTCCGGGTGGCGCCGTGTGGGCGATCGAAATCAAGCGGGGGCTCTCCGCCACTGTGACCCGGCAGCTCCACGTCGCATTGGACGACATCAAGCCCGACCGGGCGTTCGTGGTCTACGGCGGCGCCGAACGCTATCCGCTGCCGGGTGGCGTGGAAGCGATCGGTTTGTCGGAGATGGTGAGCGTCTTGTAGTCTGCGGATCACATTTTGTAATGTGCAGTTTATATTTTGTAATGTTCAGTTGACACAATTGGATCTCGCGGTTCGCTCCCCGGCCAGGGCGGGCCATCACTTCTCAATCCTGTACAGGTGAACGTAGTCGACATCGAATTCATCGCTCACCTTGCCGAGCATGAAGTCCGCGCCGATCTGGTAAACCTCGAGCCCCGCAGGCAACTCGATCATGCCCAGGTGGCGGCCGTCGGGTGCGAAGACAAAGAACTCGTACGTGTTGGCACCTGCCACGCCGTGGTCCGCGCCATACCGCCGCTGCCTCGCCCAGAGGTTGCCCTCCGAGTCCGCATGGAGCCACTCGAATGCGGGGAGGTGGGTGGGGTACGGGACGGCGAGCCGGCGTCGAAGCCACTCCTCGTCTTCGGGTGAAGTCTCCTCGCGCAGCCGCGCTTCGTGGGCCGCCCTCACTTCATCGGTCACGGGGCGAGGCTCGCGGGCGAGCCGGATGATTCGCCGCAGGCGGCCGCTCGTATCGTAGGAATTGATCGAGTACGCGTCCCCCTCCGTCACGAAGTAGCCGTCCGGCCCCACGGCCATGCTGAACCGGAACTGAAACTGCAAA
>JAPOOQ010000025.1 GCA_026713345.1 Gemmatimonadota bacterium
GCTGCGCTGCCCGGCCTCCGGCGCCTGGACCTCCACCCCATCCTGCTCCCACCCCTGCACTACACCGCCGCTCCCTTCGCGGCTGGCTTCCCGGGGACGATCTCGCTCCGTCCGGCCACCTTCTCCGCCCTGCTCACAGACGTCGCGGCGTCCCTCGCGCAGCAGGGCGTGCGCGCGCTGGTCGTGGTCAACGCGCACCTGGACCCGGCGCACCTGGCCGCGATTGGGGAGGTGGCGGGGGACGGCCCCATGCCCGTCATCCACCCCGACCTGACCGAGCGGCGCTGGGCGCTGCGCCTCGGCGACGAGTTCCGGAGCGGCGCGTGCCACGCGGGCCGTTACGAAACTTCGGTCGTGATGGCGGCCGCGCCCGCACTGGTGCGAGACGAGGTGCGGCGGGGGCTCGCGGCGAACCCGGCGTCGCTGTCCCGCGCGATCCGGGCCGGCGCGGCGACCTTCGAGGAGGCGGGGGTGGGAGAGGCGTATTGCGGCGATCCCGCCGCGGCGACGGCGCGGGAAGGGGAGGAAACCGTGGCGGCTTTGGCCGCGATCGTGGTGGAAGCGGTGGCGGGGCGGTTGGTGGGGCGGGTCGGGCAGGTGGAGGACGCGTCGTGAAGTGGCTCAAGGGGCGCGGCGCGGTCGTTACCGGCGGCGGACGGGGCATCGGTGCGGCGGTGGCGGAAGCGCTGGCGGCCGCGGGGGCGTCGGTCGTCGTGACGGCACGGACCGCGACCGAAATCGAGGCGGTCGCCGACGGGCTGCGGGCGCACGGCCGCACGGCGCACGCAGTCACCTGCGACGTCACGGACCCCGATTCCGTCGCGGCGATGGCGGTCCACGCCCAGGAGCTTGTGGGCAGCGTGGACATCCTCGTCAACAACGCCGGGGTGGCCCGCTCGGCTCCCTTCCTCAAGGTGACGCTGCAGCAGTGGGAGGAGGTGCACCGCGTAAACGCCACCGGGACGCTGCTCGTCACGCAGGCGTTCCTCCCGGCAATGCTGGAGCGCGGCTGGGGACGGATCGTGAACGTGGCGTCGGTCGCGAGCTTCATCGGGGCGCGGTACATCACCGCCTACGCGGCCTCCAAGCACGCGCTGCTCGGCATGACGCGCTGCCTCGCCGACGAACTCGGCGGGACCGGGGTGACGGTCAACTCCGTCTGCCCGGGCTACGTGGACACGCCCATGACGGACGAGAACATCGAGCGCATCGCGAAGAAGACCGGCAAGGACGCAGAGGAGATCCGCTCGGGCCTGGAGGAGATGCAACCGGGCGGACGGCTGATCACGCCGCGCGAGGTGGCCCACGCCGTGATGACCTTCATGCCGGAGGAAGCGGCGGCGCTGCAGGGCAGCGAGCTGGTGGTGCGGGGTGGGGGGAGCGCCGCGCCATGACCTACGAGATCGTGAACCCGGAGGCGCTGGGGCGTCCGCGCGGGTGGAACAACGGGATGCTCGCGCCGGAGGGGTGCCGCGTGCTGTTCGTAGCGGGGCAGATCGGGGTGGGGGAGGGGCCTGCGCCGGATCTCGCCGCGCAGTTCGGCGCCGCGCTCGCCAACGTGGCGCGGGTGGTGAGGGGGGCGGGGGGGGCGGTCGCCGATGTCGGCCGGCTCACCATTTACGTGACCGACATGGAGGCCTATCGGGGATCGCGGGCCGAGATCGGGGCCGAGTACAGGTCGGTGTTCGGGAAGCACTTCCCGGCCATGTCGCTCGTGGCCGTGACCGAACTGGTCGATCCGCGTGCGGTGGTGGAGATCGAGGCCACCGCCGTCATCCCGCAGGCGCGCCCTGCGCCCGGCTCAACGGTCTGAGGAGGGCGGCGGACCGCCGCGTTGCCAGAAATGGTGTTATATTGATGAGTACATTTATGACACCCAGCACGAACCAAGCCATGAAGAGCCTCCCCGAACGCATCATGGAACACGCCGAGGCAACGCCCGAGGCCACACCGATCTGCCCGCCCGCGCTACTTCACCTCGGCAACCGGGCGGCGGTGAATCAGGCGCTCTCCCGCC
>JAPOOQ010000026.1 GCA_026713345.1 Gemmatimonadota bacterium
GCCGCCGGGGCAATGGGAGCCCCGGCGGCCCGGCAGCTGGATCAGCGCAGCCGGCTGACGGAGCCCGGCGAAATCTGGAATCCGAAGTTGAAGGAGCGGGGATAGCCCAGGAAGACCTCGGCGTCGTCCGCCTTGTGACTCTGCACTCCACGTTCGCGCTCATCGTCGTCCCGGTACCCGTTCCAGAAGGAGTTGTCCAGCGCGTCTTGCACGTAGACCCTGTCGAAGACGTTGTAGGCGTTGAAGAAGAGCTTCACGCCCCCGCCGAAGGCCGAGGACATGTCCTCGGGCAGCCGGTACGACATGTGCAGGTCGAAGACCGTGTACCCGGGCGGACTCCACGACTGGACCCCCGCGTCAATGTTGCTCCTGCGGTCGAAGGGACTGTAGTCGGCGTAGTGCTTGTCGTAGGTCTTGCCCACGCCTTGGACGAAGAAGCCGCCGGTCGGATACAGCGACACCGCGTACGCCACCTGGAACTGGGGCGCGTCGCCCACGAGCAGACCGTCCAGATAGAAGGTGTACTCTTCCGTCTCCCCCTGGAGGTCGTCGGGTTTGAAGGTGCCGTTCGGGTCGTTGGTGTACTTCCAGTCACCGTAGGACAGCGCCCCGTCGAAGCGCAGGAAGCCGGACGGCTGGAAGGCGCCCTCCAGCTCGAAGCCCATGTGGCGCGCGTTGACGCCCAGCAGGTTGACCAGTCCGTCCTGGTTGTCGCCGAGCAGGTTGCGGATGAACTGGTTGCGGGTGCGGTTGTTCCACTGGGTGAAGTAGACGTTCGCGTCCAGCGACACCTTCCGGTTCATGGACCGCAAGCGCGCTCCCGCCTCGAAGGAAAGGAAGGTCTCGTTCTTCGGATCCGGGTTCTTGATCCCCCGGTTGTCGTCGATCACCCCGTCGAAGATCGGCACCTTGGAGACGTACCCCGCGTTCCCGTACAAGGACCACGCGTTATTCACGTTGCGGACCGCACCGCCCTTGACCTGATAGCCGGTGAGGCCGCCGCTGCTGAGCTCCAGGAAGCCGCCGGTGGGGCCACGGGTGAAGAAGTCGGTAAAGTCATACGAGATGCGCGACACGCCGACCATGCCGTAGTAGGATCCGGCCGACGACGACTGCTCCGCCTGCAGATGCGCGCCGAGCCAGTTGACGTCGTTCTCGTTGTAGTAGACGATCTTGTCTCCGAGCAGGCGGTTGCCATCGGCGTCGCTCCAGAAGTCGGAGCTGCACCCGCGGAAACAGTCGTTGTAGTAGCGGCCGCCGAGCAGGTCGCGGACCTCGCGGTAGTGCTCGATAGTCGCGGTGCGCCAGTCGAACCCGGCCTCGGTCACCACGGAACCGAACGTCTTCTGCAGCTTCGTGATCAGGCCGTATGTGTCCTGGTTGTTCACCGAGTTGCGCAGGATTCCCCTGGACCCGCTGTCGTTGTTCTCGTTCCGCGCGATGGTCGCGTCCCAGTCCGGGAAGCGCTGCCCATAGGCGGAGTTCCAGACGAGCGAGCCCCAGGTCCCCGTCCCGCCGCCCCGGCCGCCAGAGTAGTACAGCACCGTGTTGGCGGTCAGGCCGTCCCCCAGGTAGGAGAACCAGTTCAGATTGACCTGGGGCTTGTGGAAGTAGTTCTCGCGCTCGTTGATGAAGCTGCGGTCACGCCGGCTGAATACCCCGGCACCCGGCCCGGTGCTCGTGAACTGCCGTCCGGTATAGCCAGGGGACACGCCCGCCACGTTGGGGCTCCAGTACCGCCCCGCCTCCAGCCCGAAGCGCGCCAGCGCCTCGCGGTCGTAGTCCTCCAGCGAGAATGCGAAGTCGCGGTCGATCGTGGCCACGTTCAGCTTGTAGAGGTTCTGCCCGTGCCTCTGCGGGGCCCCGACGGCGTACAGTTCCAGCCGGTTCTGGTCGTTGAACTTGTACTGCGTTGCCAGGTAGTAGGCCCAGGCGTCCGTCCACGTCCCGTCGATGATGCCGTCGCCTTCCTTGCGCACCCCCGACGCGGTCATCGAGAACTTCCCGATCGGTCCGGTGGAGGCGGTCATCGTCGTCTTGCGGAAATTTCCGCTGCCGAACTCCTGCTTGAGCGTGTAGCCCGGGTCCTGGGCGCTCGGGTCCGTGATCACGTTCAGCGTGCCGCCGATCGACGGGGTCGCCAGGTTGATCGCGCTGAGGCCGCGCTGCAGCTGGATGCTGGTGGCGGCGTCGCCGAGGCCGTCCCAGTTGGACCAGTACACCCAGCCGTTCTCCATGTCGTTGACCGGCACGCCGTTGATCATCACGGCGGTGTTGCGCTGGCTGAAGCCGCGCACGTTGATGCGGGCGTCACCGGCGCCGCCGCCCTGGGCGGTGGAGTACACCGACGGGGTGAGGTTGAGGACCAGCGGCAGGTCGCGCGAACCGAGCTGCGTCTGAATCTGCGCCCTGGACACGTCGCTGAAGGCCACGGGTGTCCGGCGTGGCTCCGCGCGCTCCGCGAGCACCTCCATGCCGCCGATCGACACGGCGGCCGCCACCATGTCGAAGTCCGCCGTCTCGGTCCCACCCGCCGCCAGCGTGAGCCGCCGGGTCTGGGTCGCGAATCCGATCAGCTGGACCGAGAGCTCGTAAGTGCCGGCCGGGACGCCTGCGACCTCGTACCGTCCGCTCTCGTTGGTAATGCCACCGTATTGTGCTCCGGTTACCGACTGGGACAGGACCACCTGGACGTCTTCCAGTCCGGATCCGCCAGTGGTTACCCTCCCGGTAACCGTTCCGTTCTGCTGGCCGCTCAGCGGCCCCGCCAGGGGCAGCAGTGCGAGTAAGGGTAGCAGTCGCTTCATGTCAATTCCTCCCGATTCTGGGGTTCACGATCGTCGGTTCATCGAACACCGGTCCCTGCCCAACTCCGACACCTGAGCCTTCGATCTGGTTGGCTGCGGTTCGCTACGCGGTCTCACGCGCGTATACGAAATCGTGCGCCGGACGGACTGGAGGCGCGCGCTGGACAGCTTTTCGCCCAAAACGTAGATTCTTTTTCCTGCGGTCGCAAACGACGCGCCGAAGAGTGTGGAGCTTTCGCGCAACGCTCCGACCCCGGCCGTCGTCACTCGCCGCGTCTGCCGCCATGGCCGGCGCGGTTTTCTTTCGGTTGGCATCACTGGAGGTCGGATGATCTCGGTAGAGGAAATCTCGAAGCGCTACGGCTCCATTACG
The DNA here is from genome assembly GCA_026713345.1 of Gemmatimonadota bacterium. Taxonomy (GTDB): domain Bacteria; phylum Gemmatimonadota; class Gemmatimonadetes; order Longimicrobiales; family Gaopeijiaceae; genus Bin94. Next base: position 3,181 of record JAPOOQ010000026.1, read on the forward strand.
GCGGTGGACCGGGCAAGTTTCACGGTGGACCGGGGCGAGGTCGTCGGGTTTCTGGGACCCAACGGGGCCGGCAAGACGACGACCATGCGCATGCTCACGGGCACCCTCCAGCCCGACGAGGGCACGATCCATTTCGATGGGGCTCCGATCAGCGAGGATCTCACCGCGGCGAAGTCGCGCGTGGGGTATCTCCCGGAGGCCAACCCGCTCTACGACGACATGCTCGTCTGCGAGTTCCTGGAATACGTGGCGCGGCTGCGGGGGATGGACGCCGCCGCGGCCCGCACCGCCATCGGACGCGCGGTCGAGGAAACGGGACTGGCGGAGGTCTTCTTCCGCCCCATCGGAGAGATCTCGAAGGGGTTCCGCCAGCGCGCCGGGATGGCCGGCGCGATCCTTCACGAGCCGGAAATCCTCGTGCTCGACGAGCCCACCGAGGGGCTCGACCCCAACCAGCGCGTCGAGATCCGCAAGCTGATGAGTTCGCTCGGCAGCGAGCGCACGGTGATTCTGAGCACCCACGTGATGCAGGAGGTCGAGGCGACCTGCGACCGGCTGCTGATCATCTCGCGGGGCGCGATCGCCGCGGACGGCACGGTGGGCGAGCTGATGGACGCCGCACGGGGCGTCTCCCGCTACACGGTGGAGGCCGCTGGCGAGGGCGTGGCCGAAGGGCTGCGGGCGCTTCCCGGCGTGGCAGACCACACGACGGAAGCGGTGGACGGCCGGGTGCGGGTGCGTCTGGAGGCCGCTTCGGACCACGAACTCCGGCCCGAGATCTTCCGGCTGGCAACGGAGCGCGACTGGGTGCTTTGGGAGCTGCGGCGGGAGCGCGCGACGCTGGAGCAGGTGTTCCGGCAGCTGACGACGGGGGATGAGGGCGCGGGCACGATGACCGGGGCCGGTGGAGAGAAGCCGGCGGGCGCCGGGACCGGGGCCGACGGAGAGGAAGACGCGAAATGAGCTTCCGGCAAGTCTCCGAAATCACCCGCCGGGAGCTGCGCGGTTTCTTCGATCAGCCCACCGCCTACGTGCTGGCGATCGCATTCCTGGGGCTCGGGCTATACCTGGCCTTCCGGTCGCTCTTCGCGATGTCGTACGCGACGCTGCGGCCCTTCTTCGACCTCCTTCCCTGGCTGCTGGTGGTCTTTGTGCCCGCCGTGGCGATGAAGAGCCTGGCCGAGGAACGCCGCGGCCGCACCCTGGAATGGCTCCTGGCCCAGCCGCTGACCGAGACGGAGATCGTGCTGGGCAAGTTCGCGGGCAACTGGCTGTTCGTGATGATTACCGTGGCCGGCACACTGCCGATGGCGCTCGGGGTGCTGATGGCTTCGGAAGCCGATCCGGGGATCATGCTGGCGCAGTACCTCGGGGCGGCGCTCCTGTCGGCGCAGATGATTGCGATCGGGATCTGGACGTCGTCGATCACCCGGAACCAGATCACGGCCTTCATCCTGGGGGCCACGATCTGCCTGGTGCTGGTGCTGTTGGGCACGCCGGTGGTGCAGATCGGCCTGCCGCCCGCGCTCGGCAACCTGGCCGCGCAGCTGTCGGTGATCAGCCACTTCGAGAACATCGCGCGGGGCGTGGTGGACCTCCGCGACCTCCTCTACTTCGCGTCCACCTGCGGGCTCTTCCTCCTCCTCGCGGTGGCGGCGCTCGGCCGGGAGCGGCTCAGTCACGCGGGCGACGCCTACCGCCGCCTGCGCCTCGGCACGGGGGTGGTCGCGCTCGCCGTCATCCTGCTGAACCTGCTGGGCGGGTACGTTCGCGGCCGCGTCGACCTCACCAGCGACAACCTCTTCACCCTTTCGGGCGGGAGCCGCGACATCCTCGGCGAACTCGACGACGTGGTGAACCTCACCCTCTTCACGAGCGACGACCTGCCGCCGGAGATCCAGCTGCGGGTGCGCGACGTGCGCGACCTGGTTGCCGACATGGCGGGCGCCTCGAACGGGATGCTGGCCGTGCGGAACGTCAACCCGGACGACGGCGACGAGGAGGCCGAAGAGGCCACCTCCATGGGAATCATGCAGATCGAGTTCAACGTGCTGCGCGACGACGAACTGCAGGTGAAGCGCGGCTACTTCGGACTGGCAATCAGCTACGCCGACGAGCAGGAAACGATTCCCGTCATCGACCGCGCCGACGACCTCGAGTTCCGGCTGGTCTCCGCGATCGCGCGCATGACGGCCGAGCGCCAACCCAGGCTCGCCTTTGCGCGCGGGTTCGACGCGAAGGAGGCATTCCAGTTCGGCGCCTTCCGCCAGAGCGTCGCGGAGCGCTACTCGGTCACGACCGTGGAGCTGGAGCCCGACTCGGTGTCTCCGCCCGCGTTCATCCCGGACTCGATCGACGTGCTGGTCGTGGCCGCCCCGGCCCGCCCGCTTTCCGCCGAGGCAGTGGATGCGATCCGCGACTACCTGAACCGTGGGGGCGCGGCGCTGCTGCTCATGGAGCGACACCTCTACAACCCTCAGTCCCCGACCATCATGCCGGTCGTCAGCGGACTCGAGGACCTGCTGGGCGAGTACGGCGTCACCGCTTCCGGCGACATCGTCTTCGACATGGCTTCGGCCGAGCGGGTGCAGATGCGGCAGGGGATCTTCAATGTGGTGCGCGCCTACCCGCTCTGGCCGGTGGCCTTCCGGGGGGACGACCACCCCACCAACCGCGACCTCGGCAATGCCACCTTCGGCTGGGCCGCCCCCTTCACCTGGGAGGAGGGCGACTCGGCGGTGACGCCGCTGTGGACCACCACCGAATCGGGCGGCACGCGCCCCCCCGGGATGATGGCCGACCCGAGCTTCCCGATCGGCGCGACGCAGGACGAGGTCGGGATCCAGACGCTGGCGGTGGCAATCGACCCGTCGGCGGGCGGCGAAGGCCGCATCGTGGCGGTGGGCGACTCCGACTTCCTCGAGGACCAATTCGCGCAGGCGAATTCGCAGAACCTGGTCTTCGCCGCCAACGCCATCGACTGGCTGGCCCAGGACGAGGCCCTGATCGCGATTCGCTCGAAGGACCGGACGCCGCCGGCGCTGGCCTTCGAGTCCGATGGGGGACGGAACGCGCTCAAATGGGGGTCGCTGCTCGGCGTGCCCGCCACGTTCGCGCTGTTCGGGGTTGCGCGGGTGACGCGGCGCGGGCCGAGGGCGCAGCGGAGGTGGGGGGATGTGGTGGTGGCGGGGGGGGGGGGGGGGGCGCGCGGTGGGGCCGAGGC
>JAPOOQ010000027.1 GCA_026713345.1 Gemmatimonadota bacterium
AGCCAGTGGACCATCACGGTTCGGGCCGGCCCGAACCATAGCATGCCCCGGCCCACCGGAATCCGCCTCCCACCGATCCCGACCTGCAGAGGCGCCGGTTCGACAGCGAGATCACCCACCGCCATGTGCAGATGATCGGTGACGTGACAGACCATCATTGCTGCAGACATCGTACCCCAGCGCCTGGGACTCCCGGGCCGTAGTCGGTCGATCCGCGCCTGTAGCGCCGCCCTCGACGATTCCCGCGCCAGTGTATTCCTTGTCATGTTTACTTTACATAACGTAAGGTAAGATTTACATTTCCTTCAACCGGTGGGCCTCCCGGACCGGTCCAGCACCACGGGCGTCCCCAGCCCCAGCGCCTCCAGGCGTCCCAGCTGGGTGGCCGCGTCGCCCACGACGAGCCACACCATGCCGCCGCCCAGATGCCGCGCTGCCAGCTCCTGCACGCGCCCGATCGTCATGTCGCGCACGGTTCGCTCCTGCTGCAGCACGTAGTCGGGGGCGAAGCCGTAGTCGCTCACGGCGCGCACCACCCCGAGCTTGGCGCCCAGCGTCTCGAAGGCACGCGCGTTGGAGCGCAACAGGAAGCCCCGCGTGGCCTCCAGGTCCTCCTCGTCGAAGGTGGGGCCGTACGTCTCCAGCATGTCGCGTACGATCTCCAGCGACTCCAGGGTGACGTTGGAGCGCACCGAACTGCTGATCGAGAATGGTCCCGGGTAGTGGCCTCCCTGGAACCTCGAGCCGACCCCGTAGGTGTACCCCTTCCCTTCGCGCAGCACCTGGGTCAGGTCCGAGGCGAAGCCGCCGCCGCCGAGGCGGTAGTTCATGACGGTGGCCGGGTGGTAGTCGTCGTCGGTGCGGGCCAGCGCCAGGCGGCCGATGTTGATGACCGACTGGGCGGCGCCGGGGACGTCGATGAAGTACAGGCCCGCGCGGTCCTCCGACCAGACGGGGGGATCGGGGAGGGCGGGCGCGGGGCGGTCCTCCCACCGCGCGGCGAGGGTGGCCAGCGGGGCGGTCGCCTGGGCCGGGGACACCGCACCCGCGACGAGAAACGCCGCCGCGCCGGGGACCAGCGCCGAGGCGTGGTAGGCGCGGAGATCGTCCAGGGTGAGGGCGGCGACCCCGTCGAGCGTGCCGGAGGGGCTCGCTGCGAGGATGTGGTCGCCGTAAAGGAGGCGGTCGAAGGCCCGGGACGCCACGAAGGAGGGGTTCGCGTCCGACTGGCGGATGTTGCTCAGGACCCGCTGGCGGGCCAGCTCGAAGCGGTCGTTGTCGAAGCGGGGCTCGAGCAGGATCTCCTCCATGAGCGCCATGGTCTCGTCGTAGTTGCGGGCCAGCACGCTACCCGAGATGGTGAATCCTGTCCGGTTCGCCGACACGCTCAGAGCAGCGCCCAGAAGGTCGATCGCCTGCTCCAGCTCTTCCGGGGTGCGGCCGGCAGTGCCTTCGAGCATGGTCTCGGCCAACAGGTTGGCGATCCCCGTGCGGTCCGGCTCCTCCAGAAGCATCCCCCCGCGGAAACCGAGTTCGAACTGCACCATGGGGGTCTCGTGGTCCTCGACGCCGAGGACGGAGAGCCCGTTGTCCAGCGTTTCGCGCCACACTTCGGGGGCGCGCACGCTGGGGGAGGGGCCGTACGGGGGCTCGACCGAGCGGTCGAAGGAGCCGCCCGCGGTGCGCTCCTCCCCCCGCGCCACGGTGAACTCGGCCTCCGCGCCCTGCACGATCGGCTCGATCACGACTTCCGCGAGCTCCGAGCCTTCGAGCGCCAGCTCCACCTGGCCGCGCGGCACGAAGCTGCTGGCCACGTGCGGCCGGTCCTTGATGTACGTCTCGTAGACGCGCATCACGTCGTCCGCGGTGACGGCCAGGATGCGTGCGAGGTCCTCGCCCGCGTCCCCGGGGTCGCCCGCAAAGATGGCGTAGTCGGCCAGCTGGAAGGCCTTGCCGATCGCGCTTGCCAACCCCCGATAGAAGCCGGTCTCGGTGCCGGCCTTGACCCGCTCGAGCTCCGCGGCGGGGATCCCCTCCTCTTCGAAGCGCAGGAGTGCGGCGTCCACCGCGGCGCGCACCTTGTCCAGATCCGTGCCGGGAAAGGCCAGCGTCTGGAAGTTGAACTGGCCCGCGAGTTCCTGTGCGCTGTGGAAGGTGGTCACGCGAGCGGTGAGCTCCTCTTCCTCGACCAGGACCTTGTAGAGCGGCGTGGATCTGCCGTCGGTGAGGAGCGAAGCGAGCATGTTGAGCGCGTATGCGTCCGCGTGGTAGCGGGGCACGGTGGGCCACGACAGCGTGAGGAGCGGCAGGTTGCCGAAGTTGTCCTCGTGGTAGAGGAAGCGCGTGTCTGGGAGCCGCACCTCGGGGGGTTGGGGGGTGGGGGGGGTCTCCCGCGCGGGGATCTCGCCGAAGTACTTCTCGATCCACGCCATCGTCTGGGCGACATCGATGTCGCCCGAGACGACCAGGGTGGCGTTGTTCGGCCCGTACCAGCGCGCGTGGAACTCCTTCGCGTCGGCCAGCGTGGCCGCGTCCAGGTCGGCCAGCGAGCCGATCACCTGCCAGCGATAGGGATGCCCCTCCGGGTACATGGCCTGGTCGACCACGTATTCGTTGTGGCCATAGGGGCGGTTGTCCACACCCTGGCGCTTCTCGTTCTTGACGACCTGCTTCTCCTTCGCCACCACGGATTCGGTCACGGTGTTGATGAAGAAGCCGAGCTTGTCCGCCTCGGCCCACAGCGTCTTCTCCAGCCCGTCGATGGGGACGACCTCGAAGTAGTTGGTGCGGTCGCGGCTGGTGGAGCCGTTGGTCGAACTGCCGACCCGGGTCATGAGCCTGTCCAGCCCCCCGGGGCCGAGGTTCTCCGAGTCGAGGAAGAAGAGGTGCTCGAAGAGGTGGGCGAAGCCCGTCCGCCCCTCCACCTCACGCGCCGAACCAACGTGGAAGGTCATCGCGACCGCGGCCAGCGGATCCGAGTCGTCAACATGGAGGATGACTTCGAGTCCGTTTTCGAGTTCGAAACGTTCGAACGGGACCTCGAAGGTGTCTCCCATGGAGGATGAATCCGGACCGCAGGCGGCCACAAGAACAACGGCCAGGGCCTGGAAGAAGGCGAGGGCCCGTGGGGCACCGGCCTTGGGGGAACCGGCCCGGGGGACGCCGGCCAGGCGGGCGCCTGACTGGAAAACGCCGGCCAGCACGTTTGCACGTTGCGTGTTCGGAGGTGTTGGTGTTTCTTTTCTCATACCATGGTTCCTCTTGGTCCCATTCTCGGAAAACCGTGTCCGGGGGCATGGCCGTTGGCTCACCGGGCGCTTGCATGAACGTTCCGTGATGCCCAACTGTAACACGGCAGGCTGCTTCCTGAATCAACTGGAAACGGGGGCTAATCATGGACGGATCGTTACCCCTTGCGCAACCGGAAGACAAGCTTCGGCGCGCCTTCACCGCTTCCCTGCTGACGTTGCTCATCGCCGCGACCCCCGGGTCGGCGCAGGCCCCGCCGGATACGGCGGTCGATGTCGAGGGGATCGTCGTTGTGGTGGGTTCCAGGGCGGGAATCGTCGACCCCACCTCCCGCCCGTCCCGGTGGACATCTACGGCGCCGAGGAGATCGCGCGACTCGGGGAAGTCGACCTGGGGGAGGTCCTGGGCCGCATCGCGCCGTCCTTCAACTCCGCGCGGCTCTCGGCGGGGGACGGGGCCGCGCTCCACGTCGCGACCCTGCGGGGGATGAACGGCGACCAGGTGCTGGTCCTGGTGAATGGGAAGCGGCGCCATTCCGTAGCATTCACGAAGCTGCTGGCGGCGGTGGGACAGGGGACCACCGGGACGGATCTTCGCGCCATACCGGTTCATGCCATCAAGCGGATCGAGGTGTTGCGCGAGGGCGCGGCGTCGCAGTACGGCTCCGACGCGATCGCCGGCGTGATCAACGTCGTCCTGAAGGATGACGCGGGCGGAGTCACGGCCTCGTCCTACCTGGGCCGGACCTCCCGGGGCGACGGGACGCGGCTGCTGACCTCGGCGAACGCCGGCGTCCCGTTCGCCGGAGGCTTCCTGAACCTCACCGCGGAAGTGGCGCGCCAGGAAGTCACGAACCGGTCGGGACGGGCCCCGACCTGCTTCGGCCCGAACCCGGACTACACCCCCTGCGCGAACGGAGGCAAGGTCATACAGCTGCAGCGCAACGGAGAGCCCGACTACGAGAGCGCGTCCTTCAAGGCCAATGCGGCGATCCCGCTGGGTGAGTCATGGGAGTTCTACGCCTTCGGCGGGTACTCCGGACGCGAGGCGGTGTCCGACGGCCTCTACCGCAAGGCCGACTGGGTTCCGCGCAACGTTTCCTACGTGCACCCGGATGGCTTCTTCCCCATCGAGGAGTCCGAGATGAACGACGGCTCGGCCGTCGGTGGGCTGCGGGGTGCCCTTGGAGACTGGTTTGCCGACGTGAGCCTCGGATTCGGGCGGGGCCGGTTCGGTTTCGGCGCCGCCAATTCGATCAACCCGTCGTACGCGGCGGAGTACCTCGCCGGCAACCCGGGAGCGGACGGAGCCGCGATCGCGGCCAACGCGGGCCCGACGGACGTCTACAGCGGGTCGCTCAACGTACGGCAGTGGACACTCAACGCCGACGCCACTCGGGACCTTGAGTTCGGCTCGACCCCGGCCTTTCTGGCGGTGGGAGGCGCGTTCCGCCGCGACTCGTATTGGATGGAGGCCGGCGACCGGGCGTCGTGGGCCTGCGGACCGAGCGACACCCCGGGAAGCTTCCCGGCGGCTCATCACCTCAATGCCGAAGGCAACGCCTACGCGAGCTGCGGCGTGCAGGGCTATCCCGGATACAGTCCAAGCTCGGCCGAGGCAAGCAACCGGGACCGGAACAGCTTCGGCACCTACGCCGACATGGAACTGCGTCCCTCCCACCGGGTCCTCTTCGGCGGAGCCCTTCGCTTCGAGCACTACAGCGACGCCGGAGCTTCGCTCACCGGCAAGCTGGCTGGACGGTACGAGCTGGGAGAGACCGGCGCGGCACTGCGGGGCGCCGTGTCAACCGGCTTTCGGGCGCCCCGGCTGGCCCAGCGGGGCTTCAACACCGTCGGATTCGTAGGGGGCAGCGACGGACTGGTCAGCGCCGGGTTCCTTCCGGAAGGCGATCCGATCGCCTGCGGTGACTTCGACGCCTGCTCGCTCGGCCACGAAACCTCCGTGAGCGTCACCGGCGGCTTCGTCCACGTTGGCGACTCCGGCCTGCAGCTTTCGGCCGACTTCTACCTGGTCTCGGTGAGCGACGCGATCGCACTCACCCAGTCGCTTACCCAGGCGCACGGTCTTCGCGCCGACGCCCGCTTCCAAGGCCGTCCCGTTGACGCCGTGTCATTCTGGACAAACGCCATCGACACCCGGACCCTGGGCTTCGACATCGTGGCCAACTGGCGCTTCCGGGGCATGGACTGGGGCGCAGCGGACCTGTCGGCCAGCTACCACCGGAACGAAACCGAGATCACCGCCAACCGGAACCCGGACTTCATCGGACCCACGCAGCAGGTCCTCATCGAGGATGCGCAGCCCAATCAGCGGATCGGTGCCAGCGCCGATGTGCGCTTCGGCGCCGGATTGGGCGCCCGGCTGAACGTCAGACACATCGGCGAGCTCACCACCCCGTTCATCTTCGAGGAGGCTGTGACGATCGGGGCGGCTGCCATTGCCGATGTGGAAGTCAGCTTCCGGATCGCGGACCGGATCCGGCTGGGACTGGGTGCCAACAACCTCCTGGACAAGCTTCCCACCCGCCTGCCGGA
>JAPOOQ010000028.1 GCA_026713345.1 Gemmatimonadota bacterium
AGGGGCGCGGCCCGATGAACGAGCGCTACGTCGAATCGGTGCGGCGGTCGCGCGGCATCGTGGCTTCGTGGCTGAATTGACGAGTCGCGTGGCGAGGGCGAGCCCCGTGGCGATGCCCGATGTGTCCGGTGGCCGCGACCGATGGTCGGCGCCGTTGCGGGAAGCCCCCGACGATGGTGCCGCCGCCGTGCGCGCCGCCCTTGACGAGGTCCTGGACCCGGAGCTTCCCATCTCGGTGATGGAACTGGGGCTGGTGTACGGCGTCGCGTTCGAACATGGAACCGCCCGCGTCGACCTCACCTTCACCGCGACCGCCTGCCCCTGCATGGACTTCATCAAGGAGGACGTGCGCGACCGGCTGGCGATGGAGCCGTGGGTGGAAGCGGTGGAGATCAACGAGGTGTGGGACCCGCCCTGGACGACAGCGCGGATCTCGGATGCGGGACGGCGCAAGCTGAAGGCTCTGGGAGTGGGCGCGTGAGCGCGGACGGCGGCGGTTCCTCTGCGGGCGCCGGCGCGGGCATGCAGCGCCGCACCGGTCTCCACGAGGGCGTCTACGAGGTCTTCGCCCGCAAGCGACGGGGCGATCCGCTGCGCCACATCGGCTACATCGACGCCCCCGGCGACGAGCTCGCGCGCGTCTACGCCTGGAAGACCTACGACGAAGAAAACTGGTTCGAGATGTGCGTGGTGCCGCGGGGCGCGATCATTCCGGTGAACCGGAGCGATGGGCCGTGGGGGTCGAACCGGGGGGACCGTTGAGGGGCATGCCCTCCGAACCCGGTCCGCTCGCGCGCCACATCCTCAGCCTGGCGGACACCAAGCGCCTGCTCGGGATCCGCTACAGCGACTGGATCCTAGGCAGTCCCTCGATCGAGACCGGGATCGCCGCGTCGTCCATGGCGCAGGATGAGTGGGGGCACGCACGCCTGCTGTACTCGATGCTGAAGCGGCTCGGCTTCGATCCCGTCGCCGTGGAGCAGGACCGCCCCGCCGAGCGGTACTACTCGGCCCCCGCGCTGGACGATCCCTTCCCCGACTGGGCGGCTTTCGTCGCGGCGGCCGTCGTCGTCGACGGCGCGCTTGCGGTCGCGCTGGAGAGCTTCTCGCACGGGAACTTCGCGCTCGCACGCTCGCGCGTCCCCAAGATGCTGGCCGAGGAGGAGTACCACCGGCAGTTCGGCACGGCGTGGTTTGCGCGGCTCGCGGGCGCGGGTGGCGAAGGCGCCGAACACCTGGAGAAGGCGGCCCGGGCGATGCTCCCCTCGACGCTCGCTTGGCTTCTCCCCGACGACTCCGCCTACGCGGCGCTGGTGGCCGAATGCGGCATCCGGGAGGCCGGGTGGGTGAGGGCGCGCTGCGAGGACCGGGTGGGGGCCGCGCTGGCCGGGGTGGGGATCCGGCTGGAGGAGATCCGGGCAGAGCGCGTGGGGTGGGACCGGGAGCGGCGCCGCGGACCGGGAGCTCCCCGCGAAGAGGCGGTCGAGCGGGCGCGCGGGGATCGCAACCGCGCCCTTTTCGTGGAGTAGGCGGGGTGGCCTCCCCCCGGCACGAGCCGCCCCCCTGTCCGTTCTGCGGGAGCACCCGTACCGAGGTCATGTCGCTATTCGGCAGCCATGCCTCGCTCACGACCTGCTGGTGCGAGGCGTGCCGCAGTCCCTTCGAGTTCCTGCGCTGGCGCGCGGAGCCGGAGGGCGGAGGGCCACCCGGCCACGGGGAACAGCCCGACGGCGGCGACCCCCCCGGGCAGGGCTCACCCCACCGCTAGCCACCGACCCCGTCCCGATGGAACATGGCCCCGGCCTCGGGGGTTGAATTACCTTGTGTCTCGCAGTTTCCCCGTTTCGCAACAAAAGCCGGATCGCCCAAACCGATGTCGAATACACTCCACCGCATTGTCGCCGCCAGCCTTCTCGGGGGCGCCCTTCTAACCGTAATCGCATGCGGAGCGGGCCAGCTCCAGGTTCCGCCCGCACGGCGCCTCGTCATCTACTCGGGGGCGCGGCTCGCCCCTCCGCAGGAGCGCATGGACGAGGTGTACCACTGGGTCTCGGAGCAGTGGGACAGCATCTCGCGGGACCCTGGCTTCTGGATCGAAACCACCCCCACGGAAGGACCGGTTTATCCCTGGGAGGAGCTGGAGCTGACACTGAACCCGCAGCAGGATACAGCCATCATCGCCTACCAGGGCCCGCCGGGGATGAACCTCCCGGCCCGCAGAGCCTTCGTCATCTACGCGCACCTGCACCTGATGACGGCCGTGGACCGTCTGGACCGCTGGCTTCCGGACGCCGCGGGAAGCGACGAGTTCGAAACGGAAAAGGCGATCCTGGCCCGCACCGCCGAGACCTGGCTCTTCCAGCGGTCGGTCCTGGACGCTCCTCCCAACGGGATCCTCGACGAGCTGATGTTCGTGGCCGAGAACGGGTATCTGGACGCGTTCGTCCTCATCGCGCGGCCTGGCGAATTCGTCGAGGCCCGCAGGGAATGGCTGGCCGCGAACCCCGATCGAACCGACGCCTACGTCGAGTGGTTCCGCGAGACCTTCGAGCGTGACCCGCCAGGCCTCAGGGGAGGTTCCAACAGCCGCTGAGGCGACCGGACCCGGCCGCTCAGACGGGTCCGCAGACCTGCCAGCCTACGTCGATCTCCTCCACGCGGTCATCGCTGGCGTGAATGTCGACCCGGCCCGTGCGCGCCAGACGCGCGTCGCTCACCTTCCCCCCGAATACCGCGAACCCCTTAGGACGGAGAGCGATCTCCGTCCCGTTGCCGTCGGTCGCGACGAAGGTGCCGCCCCTGAGTTCCCCAAGGCTCAGGGCTTCCCCCCTGCGCAGGCGGAGCCGCAGAATACGTCCCCCGTGGGGATGATCGTGTGCGTCGATGACGCCAAAAACGGCCTTGAACTTGTTCGGGCTCGACACTGTCTTCCTCTTCCAGGCAACATGGGGGCGGGGAAACCGACGATGAAACACTAGAACGAATCGAGCCGGAACGTCAACGGATGAGCAATCGGACAATGGGTGAAGCGCCCTTCGGCCCTCTCCTGGAAGACCCGGAGGAGATGCGCCGTTCGGGATACGAGGTGGTCGACGCGATCGTCGAGCGGTGGACCCATCTGCGTGACGGGCCGGCCTGGCGGGGGGCCACCCGCGACCACCTCGAGCCGCTGCTGCACGGCCCCGCTCCGGAAGAGGGACGTGATCTGGACGACCTCCTGGACACCATCTCGAAGGACGTCATGCCGTTCGCGGGCCGGATCGACCATCCGCGCTTTCTGGCCTTCATCCCCTCCAGCCCGACCTGGGCCTCGGTGCTGGCCAGCTTCCTCATTGCCGGGCACAACGTCTTTCAGGGAACCTGGCTCGAGTCCTCGGGCCCATCCCAGATCGAGGTCACGGTCCTGGACTGGTTCCGCGAGTGGCTCGGGTATCCCGAAGGGGGGAGCGGCGTGCTCACCAGCGGAGGATCTGCCGCCAACCTCCTGGCTATCGTCGCGGCGCGGGAGGCGGCGGGGAACTTGGAGCGCGGAACCATCTACCTGTCCGAGCAGGCGCACGGTTCCGTCGCGCGGGCGGCGCGCGTCGCGGGGATCCATCCGGAGCGGACCCGGCTGGTGGAGGCCGACGATGTCTGCCGCATCGTTCCCGACTCGCTGCGCGCGGCCATCAGGCGCGACCGGGCCGCCGGCATGCACCCTTTCCTGGTCGTGGGGAGCGCCGGCACGACCAACACGGGAGCGATCGATCCGCTGGCCGAGCTGGCGGACATCGCCCGCGAGGAGGAGCTCTGGTACCACGTGGACGCCGCCTACGGGGGATTTGCCGTCCTCGACCCGGAGGTCGGGCCGCTGATGGCGGGTCTGGAGCACTCCGACAGCGTCACGCTCGATCCGCACAAGTGGTTTTTCCAGCCGTATGAGACTGGCTGCCTGATGGTCCGGGATCCGGTGCTGCTCGAGCGTGCCTTCCGCATCGCGCCGGACTACCTGCAGGACGCCGAGTGGGGTCCCCGCCACGTCAACTTCTGCGACCGCGGCGTTCAGCTCACCCGCATCTTCCGTGCACTGCGCGTCTGGCTGTCGGTGCAGCGGTACGGCCTGGGTGCCCACCGCGCGGCGATCTCGCGGGCGATCGCGCTGGCCAGCGGAGCCGAAGCCCGCATCCGGGAACTCGGGGAGCTGGAGCTGCTCGCTCCCCAGAGCCTGGGGATCGTCTGTTTCCGCTACCGCGGTGGAGGCGGCGTCCCGGACGAGGAACTCGACGACCTCAACCGGCGCATCCAGGACGAGATCGTGAACTCAGGCTTCGCGATGATGTCGTCGACGCAGCTGCAGGGCCGTCTCTCGCTGCGGTTCTGCATACTCAACGTCCGTACGACCGCGGACGACCTCGCCCGTACCCTGGACCGCATCGTGTCGGTCGGGCGCAGGCTTGCCGGCCGTGGATGAATCCGCGCGGGAACCGAGGGGCCGGGAGCGCTCCCGCGTGAGGTGGTGGGGGTGGGCGGTCCTGTGCATCGGGACCGCGGCGGCGTTCACGCTCTCCGGGCTGGGCGGCCCCCTCGCGTCGCTTGCCGCAGCGGCATTCCTGGTCGCGCTGCCCGGCGTCGCGCTGGCGCAGCGTTCGGTGCAGGCCGAGGAGCTCGCGGCCCACCGCACGGCCACCTACGCCAGTTCGGCCATCGGGCTGGTGATGATGGCGGTGTGCGCCTGGTGGGCCTGGCCGGCGGAAGCGCGCGGTGTGCCCGAGTGGCTCGCGTGGCGGGGTTCCGCACTCGGCCTGCTCGGTGTCGCGGCGCTCCTCACGGCGGGCGGCCTCGCGCTCTGCTACGGCTTCCGCGCCCTGGGCGAGCGGCGCGGCTGGGAAGAGACGGAGATGGTGCGGGCCATTATTCCTGCTACGTCCGGCGAGCGGGATCTCTTCACAATCCTGTCGATCACGGCGGGGGTCGCGGAAGAGATCGTGTATCGCGGCTTCCTCCCGCTCTTCCTCATGCCGTGGTTCGGCGACCGCTACCTGCTCGCGGTACTTCCCGCGACCGCCGTTTTCGGTATTCTTCACGCCTACCAGAGCGCCCACGGCATGGTGCGCACGGCTGGGATTGGGCTGCTTCTCGCCGGCGGGGTCGCCTGGACCGGGAGCCTGCTGCCCTCGATCCTGGCACACGCGGCGCTCAACCTGCTGATCGGCCTCGTGCTGGCCGATTCACTGCTGGGACGCACGAAACAAAAGGGGAAGAGACCCAAATGGAGATAGATCTCGCATTGACCGCCGACGCGGCCACCATCGACGCGGCCGGGAAGCTCAACCTGCTCGGCGTCTTCGACCAGATCAGCGCCGCGCGCTTTCCGGCGCGGCACGGACGCCTGACGCTGGTGCTGCGCTTCACCGGCGGGGTCGCCGACGCCGGGACGCATCAACTCACGATCAGGCTCATGACCCCGTCCGGGACGGAGCTCGTGGCCATCCGGGGCGAACTGAACGTCTCGCCCGGCCGGGGCAGCATCCAGACCGGCATCCGGGTGCCGCACGTGATCAACCTCGACGGCCTGGTCTTCCAGGAGGCCGGCGTGCACACCTTCGAGATCCTCGTCAACGACCGCCACCAGGCGACGCTGCCGCTGACGATCGCCCAGCAGCAGGCGGTGTCGTGACCGTCCTGCGCCTCCGCATCCACCCGGTCAAGGGCGCACGCGGCAGCGACGTGGACCGGATGGACTTCGACGAGATGGGACCCCGGTTCGACCGTCGCTGGATGGTGGTCGGCGCCGACGGCGTCTTCATCTCCCAGCGTGGCCGGCACGAGCTCGCCACCGTGCGGGCGAAGGTCGCCGGGGAGGAGCTGATCCTGGAGGCGCCGGGAGCGGGCGCGGTGGCCGCACCGGTCGCGCCGCGGGGGGGAAGGGTGGGGGTGCGGGTGTGGGATTCGGAGCTGGAGGTCCGCACCGTGTCCCCGGACGCCGACGCGTGGCTGACCGGCTTCCTGGGCGCTCCCCACCGGCTGGTGCACATCGGCGACGACGACGTGCGCCCGACCGACCCGGTCTACGCCGAGGGCCACCGCGTCGGGTTCGCCGACGGCTACCCGGCGCTTCTGGTCTCGCAGGGGTCGGTGGCGGAACTCGGGAGGCGCGTCGGCCGCCCCATCCCGGCGGAGCGCTTCCGCCCCAACATCGTCGTCTCCGGCGACGAGGCCCACGAGGAAGACCTGTGGCAGCGCTTCACGATCGGCTCGCTCGCCTTCAGCGGCGTGAAGCTCTGCACGCGCTGCAAAGTCACCACAATCGACCAGGAATCGGGGGTGCGCGATCCGGACCGGGAGCCGCTGCGCACCCTCGCGCGCTACCGCCACCTCAAGGACAAGGTCTACTTCGGCGTGAACGTCATTCATCACGGCACGGGCACGATCCGGGCGGGCGACCCGGTGCAGGTGATCGAACGGGGGTTCATTCCGGGCGCGTGATCGGCGGCTCGCCCGGCGCCCGCTTCCCATGGGCCGGTCCCGACCGGTTTCGCGTGTCCATCCCCCCTTTGGGGATATATTCTTCCCCAGGGGATCCGATCCTGTTCCAGGACCGCCAGTCCGAGGTCGCCGGGGGTGCGAATGTCGGTAGCCCAGATGCGTAATCGAGTCCTTCCTCGCCTGATCGAGGAGGAGATGGCTCATTCGTTCCTCGACTACTCGATGAGCGTCATCGTCCAGCGCGCCCTCCCGGATGTGCGTGACGGACTGAAGCCCGTGCACCGGCGGATCCTCTTCGCCATGCACGGCCTGGGCCTGCAGCCAAACCGCAACTACAAGAAGAGCGCGACAGTGGTCGGCGAGGTGCTCGGCAAGTATCCCCCCCACGGGGATTCCGCCGTCTACGACGCGCTGGTCCGCATGGTGCAGGAGTTCTCGCTGCGCTATCCGCTGGTCGACGGGCAGGGCAACTTCGGCTCCATCGACGGGGATTCGGCCGCCGCCTACCGCTACACCGAGGCGCGCCTCTCCACGGTCGCCACCGAACTCCTAGACGAGATCGAAAAGGACACGGTCCACTGGGAGAACAACTTCGACGACCGGCTGAAGGAACCGACGGTCCTCCCGGCTCGCTTCCCCAACCTGCTGGTGAACGGCAGCACCGGGATCGCGGTCGGGATGAGCACGAACGTCCCGCCCCACAACCTTGGGGAGGTGGCCGCGGCGCTGCACCTGCTGGTCGCCAACCCCGACTGCACCACCGACGAGCTGATGGAAAAGCTGCCGGGGCCGGACTTCCCCACCGGCGGCTTCATCGTCGGAACCAAGGCGATCCGGAGCATGTACAGGACCGGACGGGGCCGGATGATGATGCGTGCGCGGCTGGTAACCGAATCGCTGCGGGGTGGCCAGAAGCAGATTGTGGTCACGGAGCTTCCCTACTCGGTGTCGAAGGCGCGGATCATCGCCCAGATCGCGGCGCTTTCCCGCAAGGGGGCGATCCCCGAGGTGTCCGACCTGCGCGACGAATCGGACCGCGAGGGCATCCGCCTGGTGGTGGAGCTGAAGCGGGGCACGAACGTCAAGCGGATCATGGGGCTGCTCTTCAAGAAGACGCCGCTGCAGAGCACCTTCGGGGCCATCCTGCTTGCGCTGGATGGCGGCACCCAGCCCGGCGAGTTCACCCTCAAGGACCTGCTGTCCCGCTACCGGGACCACCGCCTGGAGGTGATCCGCCGACGTTCGCGCTTCGACCTGGAGAAGGCCGAGGCCGAGCTTCACATCACCCTTGGACTGCTCCTTGCGCTGGCGCACATCGACGACGTCATCGCGACGATCCGGCGCTCCGCGGACCGCGACGAGGCTTCCGAGCGGCTGCAGCACGCCTTCGGTCTCAGCGCCGAGCAGGCGGACGCGATCCTGCGCATGCGCCTCGCGAAGCTCACCGCGCTGGAGGGTGACCATCTCCGCGCACGGGAGGAGTCCCTGCGCGCCGCCATCAAGGACCTCCGCGCGCTTCTGGGGGACGAGGCGCGCCAGCTCGCCGTTATGCTCGAGGAGCTGGACGACGTGGTGGAGCGATTCGCGGACGAGCGCCGCACGGTGATCCTGCCGGACGGCGACCGCGCCGACTTCGCGTACGTCAAATCCGGCGTCGCCGACGAGGATGTGGTCGTGACGCTGTCCCGCCAGGGCTACACCAAGCGCATCCCCATGCACCTGTACCGGCGGCGGGTTGGCGCGGGCACCCCGATGGCGGCGATGGACCGTTTTGCGGGGGACTACCTGGAGCGGGTGATGGTGGCGCGAACGCGCGGCTGGCTGCTCTGCTTCACCGATCGGGGGCACGTCCATTTCCTGCGGGTGGAGGACATCCCCGAGGGCCCGCTCAGCTCCCGGGGCAGGTCCGTGTGGGCGCTCCTGGGCGCCGACCGGCACGACGCCATCGTGGCGATCCGTTCCGTGGACGACCTTTCCGAGGAACGGTACCTGACCTTCGCCACCCGTCTGGGCCTGGTGAAACGCACGCGGCTTGCGGAGTTCTCCGGTGCGAAGAGCGGGGGGCTGATCGCCGCCCGCGTCCGCGACGGCGACGCGATCCTGGATGTCGCAATTACCAGCGGTGACGACGAGATCCTCCTGGTGGCGCGGGGGGGCCGCGGGATCCGGTTTCCGGAAGAGGAGGTCCCGCTGATGGGCCGGCCCGCGCAGGGGGTGAAGGGGATGGAGCTGAGGGGTCGCAACGAAGTGGTCGGTCTCGTGGCGGTCAAGCGTGAGGCATCCGTCCTCCTGGTCACTGATCGCGGGATCGCCACGCGTACGGAGGTCTCGGACTTTCCGCTCCGCAAGCGGGGAGGCCTCGGAGTTATCGCCACCGCCCTGAGCGAGGGAAAGGAGCGGCTCGCCGGCGCCCTTGACGCCCTCGACGACGACAACGTCATGCTTGTCTCCGCAAGCGGGGCGCTTCTCGGCCTGGCGGTGGACGACGTCAAGCTGCGCCGCCGCAACGCGCGTGGGGACCAGGTCGCCTCGCTCGGCCCGGGCGACCGCATCGTGCGGGTCACGCGCATGCACGGCGAGGTCGGCGCCGCCACGGGCGCCGACCAGCTCGACCTGATGGCCCCCGCGCGACCTTCATGAAGTTCCTCGTCCTCGGCGGAGGCGCCCAGGGCACCGCCGCCGCCTTCGACCTGTTGAGCCAGGATGCGGTCGCGGAGGTCGTGGTCGCGGACCTGGCGACAGACTGGCTGCACCCCTGCCTGCGGCCCCACGCCGGAGGACGGTTGCGGCTGGCGCAGGCCGACGCGTCGGACGAGCCCGGGGTGGCGGGTCTGATGGAGGGGATGTCCGGCGTCCTCTGCGCGCTCCCGTACTACTTCAACCTGCCGATGGCGTGCCTTGCGGTGGAAACCGGTGTGCACTTCACGGATCTGGGCGGCAATACGGCGATCGTGGAGGGCCAGCGCGCCCTCGACGCCCGAGCACGAAAGCGCGGGGTATCCGTCCTCCCCGACACGGGGCTGGCGCCCGGCATGGTGAACGTTTTCGCCCAGGCCGGGATCGACGCGCTGGACACCGTCGACGCGGTCCGTCTCCGGGTCGGGGGCCTGCCGCAGCGGCCCCGGCCTCCGCTCAACTACCAGGTCGTCTACTCCCTGGAAGGGATGCTCGACTACTACGTTACCCCGGCGACGATCCTGCGCAGCGGCCGGCCCACCCGTGTGCCGGCGCTGTCCGGCCTGGAGGAGCTGGACTTCCCCGAGCCGGTCGGCCGCCTCGAGGCCTTCTTCACGGGAGGGGGAACCTCGACGCTCCCGAGCCGCTACGAGGGCCGGATCGACACCCTGGAGTACAAGACGCTGAGGTACCCGGGCCACGCGCACCTCATGAAGACGATCCGGGAGCTCGGGCTGCTGAGTGACGAGGAGGTCGTGCATAACGGTGCCCACGTGAATCCGCGCCGGTTCTTCATCGAGCGGGTGATGCCACATCTGACCGGCGACGGCAGCGGCGACATGGTGGTGGTCCGCGTGGACGTGACGGGCCGGCGAGCCGGGAAGGATGCCTGTATCCGCTACGAGGTCCTGGACCGGCAGGACGCTGCGACGGGGCTCACGGCCATGGCGAGGACCACCGGCTTTTCGCTTTCCGTCACGGCCCTGCTGCAGGCGCGCGGCGAAGTGCGCCCCGGTGTCGGCACCCCCGACGAAGTCTTGCCACCAGCCCGGTATATTGAAGAGTTGAAGAGGCGGGGAATCCACGCACAGATCTCGGAGCCGCCCGGCTGACCCGCCGGCCGGGGGATCCGAAAAACACGATGAATCGAGACACACTACTTCCATGCCACTACTCTTGATCCAGCGACTCCGGGCCGTGCCCGTCGCGGCAGTCCTCGCTCTCACGGCGGGGGCCTGCAACGCGCCAGCCGGGAGCGACGCCGATGGTGCGAGCCCCGAACAGGCGAGCCCCGAGCAGCTTGTCCATCCGTCCGAGACGCGCTTCGGCGCTATCACCCAGCTCACCTTCGCGGGCGAGAACGCTGAGGCGTACTGGAGCGACGACGGATCCCGACTGATCTTCCAGTCGACACCGGTTCCCGGCGAGGGCTGCGACCAGATCTACACGCTGGACCCCGAGACCGGCGCGACGGAACTCGTCAGCACGGGCATGGGGCGCACCACCTGCGCCTACTACTACCCGGGCGCCGACCGCATCCTCTACTCGTCCACCCACCACTTCGACACGGCCTGCCCGGTCGCGCCCGACTTCTCACAGGGGTACGTCTGGGCGGTCTACCCCAGCTTCGACATCTTCGCGGCCGACGCGGACGGCTCCAATCTCCGCCAGCTCACCAACTCGGTCGGCTACGATGCCGAGGCCACCTTCTCCCCGACAGGGCACCGGATCATCTTCACCTCCGTGCGCGACGGCGACCTCGACCTGTACTCCATGCTCCCCGACGGCTCCGATGTGCGGCGCGTCACCGACCGCCTCGGCTACGACGGCGGCGCCTTCTACAGCCCCGACGGCACGAAGATCGTGTGGCGGGCGCACTACCCCGAGACCGATGAGGAGCGCGAGGACTACCTGTCGCTCCTGGCCGACGGACTGATCCGCCCCTCTGCCCTGGAGATCTACGTGGCCGACGCGGACGGGTCGAATCCGCGCCAGGTCACCGACAACGGCGCGGCCAACTTCGCGCCCTACTGGCACCCTTCCGGGGAGCAGATCATCTTCTCGTCGAACATGGACGACCCGCAGGGGCGGGAGTTCGAGCTCTACCTGATCAATGTGGACGGCACCGGCCTGGAGCGCGTCACCTGGTCGGAGGGCTTCGACGGCTTCCCGGTCTTTCACCCCGACGGCACGAAGCTGATCTTCGGGTCCAACCGCAACATGTCGCACGAGGGCAACACGAATCTGTTCCTGGTGGAGTGGGTGGACGGGAATTGAGGAGGCCGTTCTGTAATGTACACCTTACATTTCGTAGTGTGAACATTACTTTTCAGCCCAGCGACGCCACCTCGAACAGCCTCGTCAGGATCCGGTAGGTCAGCCCCCAGATCACCCGGCCCTCCAGGCGGATGCACGGGAACCGCCGCACCACGCCGCCGTACGTCCACGGGTAGGTTCCCCGGTTGTCGGGGTCCAGGAGCGCCTCGACCGGGAACCAGTGCACCGACGCCACCTCGCGGCTGGCCACGCGCGCCACGGTTCCGGCATCGACCCGGAACACGAACGGCCAGATCGAAATGGCGGGGATGCGCACCCCCAGCGGACGCATCGCCTCGATTCGGCCAAGCAGCGTGCCGGCGGCGAGCAGGTCCACCCCGGTTTCCTCCATGGTCTCGCGGACGGCCGCGCCCACCAGCCCCGCATCCGCCCGATCGAGGCGTCCCCCCGGGAGCGCCATCTGGCCCGACCACGGATCCCGCGCCGATCTGGCCCGCTGGATCACCAGCACGTCACAGCAGCCGAGCGCCCCGTCCGTCGCGTCCCCCCTGCCCGGCGGACGCAGCACGACCGCCACCGCCGCGTTCTTCCGCCCCACGTCTGGAGACGCCGTCTCCGGCTCACCGAACCGGTCCGCCAGCACCGGCGGCAACCGCGACAGACGCATCTCGCCCGCGTTCCGACTCCCCGGCGAGCCCTCCGCGGGTTTATCCACGCAATCCCCTACACCCCGGCGCGGTCCGGCCCCCAGATGTGCTTGTGCAACTGGGTCTGGAAGCGCACGGGCAGCCCGCTGGCGAGGATTCGCGCGGCCAGATCCTCCAGCCCCTCCAGCCCCCACACCGGCGAGACCAGCAGCGCGCCCAGCGTCCCCGCACGGACCCGTTCATCCAGCAGCCGCTCCCGGATCACGCGCTCCGCCCACTCGAAGTCCTCCAGCCCGGCGACCACGAACTTGATCTCGTCGCGGTGCGTCAGGTGGTCCAGATTCGACCAGAGGTTGCGGTGCTCCTCCCCGGAGCCGGGGCACTTCAGGTCCATGATCCTGTGCACGCGCGGGTCCAGCGCGCCCACATCGAGCGCGCCCGACGTTTCGATCAGCACCATGTAGCCTTCATCGACAAGGCGCCGGGCCAGGAGCGCCGCCCCCGGCTGCACAAGCGGCTCGCCGCCGGTGATCTCCACGAGGCGGCACCCCTTCCCCTCCACCTCCCGCATCACCTCGTCCAGGGTCAGGCGGGTGCCGCCGTGGAAGGCGTACGCGGTGTCGCACCAGACGCACCGCAACGGACAGCCGGTGAGCCGCACGAAGGTGCACGGAAGGCCGGCCCGGG
>JAPOOQ010000029.1 GCA_026713345.1 Gemmatimonadota bacterium
GCTATTCCGCGTCCGACAGGTAGTCCAGAATCGCATCCACGCCGGCCTCGGCCATGGTGCGGATCTTGGGCGGGAGGGGTCCGTAGACGTGCCGGGCGATGGCGGGGGCGCCGGCATGGCCGTCCGCGACGGCACGGCGCACCTGTTCGACACGCTGCAGCCGGTGGGCGCGGAAGCGGGCGATGGCGGGCGCCGGGTCGTGGATGGGGGGGCCGTGGGCGGGGTGGAGGATGCGGGCGGCGAGGGTGGCCAGGCGGTCGAGCGAGCGAAGGTAGTCCGCGACGGCGCCCCTGTATTCGCCGATCCAGGTCGTGTCGCCGTCGCCCAGGATGAGGTCGCCGACGAAGATCGAGGCCGTGTCCGGGTGGTGGAAGCAGAAGTGGCGGCGCGCGTGGCCGGGCGTGGAGACCGCGACGAGATCGCCGCCGCTGGTGCGGATCAGCTGGCCGTCGCCGAGGTGGTGGTCGCCGCCCGGGCCCAGGGTGCTGCCGCCGGTGCGGTGGGCAAGCCGGGCCGCGGCCGCCGCGTGATCGTCGTGGGCGTGCGTGAGGAGGATGACGACTTCGGATGCCCGCGCCACCGCGTCGGCCAGCGCGGAGATGTGGGATTCGATGCGCGGCCCCGGATCAACGATCGCGACCGGGTCTTCGCCCACCACGTAGCTGCGCGTCCCGTCGAGGGTGAGCGGCCCGGGATTCGGGGCGAGGAAGGACTTCAGCGGCGC
Organism: Gemmatimonadota bacterium; assembly: GCA_026713345.1. Lineage (GTDB taxonomy): Bacteria > Gemmatimonadota > Gemmatimonadetes > Longimicrobiales > Gaopeijiaceae > Bin94. The sequence continues at coordinate 725 of JAPOOQ010000029.1, forward strand.
TCCCGGGCGATCTGCTCCGCGAGCTTGTCGGCGATCATCTGGATCGCCACCTCGTCCTGGTTCTCGAAGGCGTCGGCCTGGTTGGAGTCGATGTCGAACTGGCCGAAGATCTCGCTCCCGGCGCGGATCAGGACCACCAGCTCGGACTTGACGTCGGGACTGCACGACAGGTAGCCCTCGAACTCCGACACGTCGGGCACGTTCTGGTTGGCGCCATGGGCCACGGCCGTCCCGCAGACTCCCTCGCCCACCGTGATCTTCGCGTGTTCGGTGGGCGCGCCGAAGTAGTTGTGCAGCCAGAGCTCCAGCCGGTCGTCGGTGAGCAGGTAGACGCCCACCCAGTCGAAGCGGTCGTCCGAGTTGTAGAGGGTTCTGGCGGCAAAGCGAAGGAGCGCGTCCGAGAGGTGGCCGTCCTCCCGCATCTCCTGGATTTCCGTTACTGCGGCACGAGCGTCGATCATCGGCGGTTCTGTCTCCGGGGTTCCGTCTTGAAGTGGGTTGTAAATATAGGCAAGGGGCGACAGCCGCGCGCGGGATCAGGTGTGGCCGCCTCAGCCGCGCGCGAAGTCGACTCCCTCGTCCAGCCGCGCCACGAAGGCGGCCAGGAGGCGCGCCGTGTGGAAGAGATCCGGGATCGACACCATCTCGCTGGGCGAGTGCATGTAGCGGTTCGGGACCGAGACCAGTCCCGTCGGGATTCCGCCCCGCGCCAGGTGGATCGCGTCGGCATCGGTGCTGGTGCGCAGGGGCGCGGCCTGAATCGAGTACGGGATGTCGTTCGCCTCGGCGGTCTCGGCGAGCAGTTCGAAGACCACCGGGTGCGTCGCCGACCCCCGCGTGAGCACCGGCCCGCCGCCCAGCGAGTGCTCCCCGACCTCGCTCTTCTCCACCTCGGGCACATCGGTCGCGTGCGTCACGTCCACGACCAGCGCCACATCCGGCGCGATGCCGAACGCGCTCGTGCGGGCGCCGCCCCCTGAATAGCCGATCTCCTCCTGGGCCGTCGCCACGGCCACCGCCCCCGCCTTCCCGTCGCCCGCGGCCAGGAGGCGCAGCGCCTCCAGCACGATGAACGCACCCACCCGGTTGTCGATCGCGCGGCTCGCGACGCGGTCCCCCGCCAGGCGCACCATGCCCGAGTCGAGCACCGCCGGGTCCCCCACGCGCACGCCCAGATCCTTCAGCTCGTCCCTCGATCCGGCCCCCACATCGATCCAGAGCTTCTTCACCTTCACCGCCTTCTCCCGCTCCTTGGGCTCGATGAGGTGGATCGCCTTCCGTCCGATCACCCCCGGCACGTCGCCCTTCGCACCCAGCACCCGCACCCGCTGTCCCACGAGAACCTGCGCGTCCCACCCGCCGATCCCCCCGAAGTAGAGCAGCCCCGACTCGTCGGCGTGCGTCACCTGGAGGCCGATCTCGTCGATGTGCCCTGCCATCAGCGCGAGAGGCCGGGCGTCGCGGCGCACCGCCGCGTAGCTGTTGCCGACCACGTCGGACCAGGTCTCGGCGAAGGATGCGGCTTCGTCCCTCCACACCCGGGCCGGACGCGACTCGAAGCCCGAGGGGCCGGGGGAGTCGAGAAGTCGTTCGAGGAAGGTGATGTCGTGGCCTGTATCCGGGTTCATCTACGGGTTTCGTCTTCAGTCCGAGGGTTTTGTGTATTTTGCGTATTTTATGTAATCCGTGTCATCTTGCGGCCGCGGGGGCTTCGTGCCGACCTCTCCGCTGCGGGTGGAGACGTCCCCGCCCGGGGTGAAGACCCGAAACTGGACAGTCCCCTCGCTGATCCGGCGCTCCATTCTTCGCTGGACCATCCGCTGCAGC
>JAPOOQ010000030.1 GCA_026713345.1 Gemmatimonadota bacterium
CAGCGGCACGCCGTTTGGTCACGCCTAGTTTGCGGTAGATCGAGCGAATGTGAGTCTTCACAGTGGGATAGGCGATGCCGAGGTGCGCAGCGATCTCGTCTGCAGTCATCGTAGTTCGCAGAAAAGTGAGGATCTCTTTCTCACGTTCCGTCAGGACTCCGGCGAGCTTGGCAGAGAGCTGGCCCCGTTTTTCCAGAATCGTGCGTAGGAGCTCCTGGTGTCTCGACCCCTGTGTTGCGTGCGCGTTCAACAGATCGACGATTACCGGATCGCCGCTCAGAAATGGGGCGAGAATCCGCTCGGGGATTGCTTCCGCCAGCGCACGATCCAACTGCTCGTGCGCCTGCGGTCCACGCCCGGCGACGGAGCTCAGGGCGGCAGACGTGACAAGGGTGCTCACCAGCGCATATCGCGGCAGCGCGGCCGAGGTTGCCAAGCGAAGCGCTTGAGCCGACGGTTCCGGATCCCCCATGACTCGGTAGAGCTCCGCGAGAAGCGCGTGAGCGACCGCAGCACCTGTTCTGGTCAGCGTGGGCATTGCGATGCGGCGAGCTTGCTCGTCCTGTCCTTGAGCGTGGGCGAGCCAGGCCGTGGTGACGCGCCGCAGCGTATCCCAAGGAATGCCGTGCTTGTCCGCAGTGCTCACGCCTCGCAGCAGACGAGCGGCGTTGTGGTACCGGTCTTCCCGGTTCAGAGCGATCAGGCTCATTACCAGGTACAGACGGGCGAGCGCCTCGAAGTTGGTTCCGGGACTGCCCTCCTCGATGATCGAGTCGAACTGAGCGATCGCCTCCTCGAAGTCACCACGCCAGTAGGCGATGCACCCTCGATTCGACTGTGGGAGACCGCCTTCGAAGCGTTCCCAGTCGGACGCCACCTCTCGAGCAGGAAGGCCGTCGAGGATCTGTTCGGCTTCGGTGAATATCCCTGCGTGGGTGAGCGCGAAAGCCAAATTGGATTGTGCGAGACGCAACGTCTCCGTACGCGACTGCAACTGCGCCTCGTCGCCGGCCGAGCGAAGTAGCGCGATGGCACGAGGAAGGTCACGACGAAGCCTGATCTCGGTCCACCCGAGGAGGAAGAGCGCGGACGGGTAATCATCCTCGGGCTCACACTGGGCGAGCGCGTGGCGAGCGCGATCGGCGATGACGGCCTTGGTCGAGGTGTCCGGAGCGAGCAGCAGGTCGGTGAAGCAGACGACAAAATCGTCGGACGCCACCCGCAGACCCTGCCCGCGGAGAAACTCAGCGCCGTACGGATCACCGCTGAGATCGCGGCAGCACGCCCGTATCAGCAGGATGTGCGGATCGTGGGGATCGGGATGAGCAAGGCAGAGCTGCTCGAGTTCCCTGGTGTGAGATTCGAGAATTAAACGAAGCCAGGTTTTCCGCAGGACTCGTCGAGCCTGCTCCGCCTCACCAGAGGCGAGTGCGTCACGCACGGCTTCGATCATGTGTCGAAGATACTCGAGACGTTCGATGTCCGTGGAAATCCGGTCTCATCCGCTTCGGATGAGACCGCGATCGAAGCCTGCGGAAACCAGTGAGAATTGCCGGAATCAACCGAAATGCGCTAGTCGGCGGAATCCCGGTGCGCAGGCCTGACACGAAACGGATAAGACACATGAGCTTCTGGGAAAGCCTCGGCTGGATGCTGTGGGCAACCGTCTTCATCGGATATCTCTTCGCGCTGTTCGCGATCATCGCCGACCTGTTCCGCGACCACAAGCTCAGCGGTTGGTTGAAGGCCGTCTGGGTGTTCTTCCTACTCTTCCTGCCCATCCTCACCGCGCTCGTCTATCTCGTCGCCCGCGGCGAAGGGATGACGGAACGCGGCACCAGGCCCGCACGCGACGCCGAGAAGGCCGCCGAATCGTATATCCGCGAGGTCGCGGGGAAGAGCCCCAGCGAGGAGATCGCCGCAGCCGCAGCACTGCTCGAAGCCGGAGCGATCAGCGAGGACGAGTTCGCCGCACTCAAGCTGAAGGTCCTCTCGTGAGTGCCGCGCGTTTCGGCCCCGTCGACTTCTACCTTCTCGGCCTGCCTGGGCAGAGCCTCGACCCGGCCGCGCTCTCCGCACTGACCGACCTTACGGATACCGGCCTGGTGCGGCTACTCGATCTGATCGTCATCTCCAAGTCCGAGGACGATGAACTCACCCTCATCGAAGTCGAGGAGTTGCCGAACGGCTTCGAGATCAACGTCGAGATGCTCGGCGCGTCCGGTCTGCTCGGGCATGAGGACATCACCGAACTCGCGGCAGCCATTCCCACCGGTGCCACAGCGCTGCTGGTCGCGCTCGAGCTGGTCTATCAGCGCGAACTCGCCGCCCGCACCGCTGCGTCAGGCGCGGTGCTACTGGGTTACGAGCGGATACCCGCACCCGTCGTCAATGCCCTCATGGACACGATCATCCCGGAATTGGAGGTCTGACATGCCGTACATCCCGAGACGAGGCCGCCCCGGACTACTGGGCCTCGCCGCCCGCACCGCGGTCGTCACCGGTACTGCGACCGCCGTCAGCGACGGTATGGCCACCCGCCGGCAAAGGAGAGCTCAGGCCGACTACGAGCAGGCGCAGTACGAATTCGCCCAGCAGCATGCCGCAGTCCCGATGCCCACACCCGCACCCGCGGCCTCGGTCGATCTCGTCGCCGAGTTGCAGAAACTCGGCGACCTCAAATCACAAGGCCTGCTGAGCGACGCCGAGTTCCAAGCCGCGAAAGCGCGACTGCTCGGCTGATTCACCCCGACAGAGGCGAGGGATTCCCGCTCTCGCTTCCATACCCGACACCGAATGGAACCCG
>JAPOOQ010000031.1 GCA_026713345.1 Gemmatimonadota bacterium
CATCGCGTACTCGGTGAACGATGGCACCAATACCGGTACCCGACCTTTCTTCATCGACGTGGTGGAACCGCCCGCTCTGTCGGTGGTTGTCGATGCCAATCCCATGACGATCATGGAAGGACGCACCTCGACGATCACCGCGACCGCGAACCGGCCGGTCACGACTGCCGATGGTGCGGTGGCCGTCGCACTGACCGTGGTCGGCGAAGCCACGCTCGACAAGCGTTCGATCCCCATCGCGGTGGGCCAGATGTCAGGAACCGCTACGCTGACTTCCACGGCCGACGCCGACTACGAGCCTGACACCGTGGAGGTGACTGTCACGGGTGACGACGTCGCTGACGGCCACCCGAATATCGTGATCACCGTGACCGACGACGCGCCGCCGCGGGAGCTAATGGTGACGGTGAGTGCAGCTCCCATGACGATCGAGGAGGGAGGCACTTCAACAATCACCGCGATGGCGAACCGGGCGGTCCTGGCGAGCGACGGTACGGTGACCATCAATCTGAGCGTGGTCGGTGACGCCACGCTCAGCGCGGAGTCGATCACCATCGCCGCGGGCGAGGAGTCAGGAACCGTTACGCTGACGGCGACGGAAGACGACGACTACGAGGATGAGACGGTGACGGTGGTTGCCTCGGGTACCGGAGTCGTTGGCAACGAGGAGATCGAGATCACCGTAACCGACAACGATCAGCCGCCGGCAAAGCTACGTGGGCAGATCACCGCCATGAAGATGATGGAAGATACGCCCCGCGGCCGCCAGGAAGTCGATAGGATCACGGTCGGCGGCACGCCGCGGTACCACACAGTGGAAGGGGACAACGACAAATGGTTGGCCGTAACGGTGCAATGGAGGCATGAGGAGCTCCTGGCAATCGCTGGAGCAACTCAGTACGTCAACGTCGAAATCAAGCATCGTCGTCCAGGCTTGCCGATTGCTGGGGTGAACTGGGTCTCCTGGATCGACGAGGAAGGCGACGCCGACTTCCCCCAGGGAAGCACCCTCGGCCGATTGCAGGCGCGGGTGAGCCTTACGCCGCCGCCGGCACCCGATGGCAGCACCCGCCACATCAACTCCGCTACCGGCTATGTCCGGGTCTTGCTGCCCGTGGACCACCACGAAGCGGAGAATGACGCGTTCTTCATCGAGGCCATAGGCGGCGATGTCGACTTGGACGCCACCGCCGCAGTCAACCTGACGACTCCTGTTGTGATCATTGAAGACGAGACTCCGCAGGAGGTCACAGTGATCCGAAAAGTCGGGGAACCGCCCGTCATCTACGAGGGGGCTCCGAGTCCGGCATCGAGCAGCGTAGCAGGTCAGGCCCTTTACACCGTGAGCGCGAAGCCGGCGAGGATTGATCTCCCCCTCGAAGTCAGGATGGATCTCCTGGATCCGGATGGCGCGGTCCGGACGGGCAATGTGTCCCTGAGCCACTCCGCGGTGACGCTGAACTCGAGGATGGACGGGATGGGCAACAGCCACGATGTGTACCTCGCTTTGCCGATCCCTGACGGCGACAGGGTCGACAACGACTACACGCTGCAGGCGTCAGTGGTCGATTACTCGCTGAGGTCGGGGGGGGAAGAGAATACGGAATCACCGACCTCCTTGCCCGTCACCGTGGTTGATCGGCACAAGCTGCCCTGGTTGACTGTGGCCGGCGCGATGTCCGTGATGGAAGGCGACGAGGACGGGGTTGACCTGACGCTGACCATCAACAGGAATCCGGCCAACACCATCGCCACCGACCCCGAGATGGTGCAGTATACGTCGGAGGCGCTCCGCATCGTGGTGAACCCCAGCGGCGACGCGAATGCATCGGACTACACGCTCTCGATGAATCCCATCAGGGTCGACGAGGACGAGAAGACGGTGAAGGTCAACGTCAGGGCGCACGAGGACGACGACATCGGTGACAAGATGCTCACGCTCGAATTCGTGGTAGAAGGCACGGTAGACGTCAACGGGCCCAGGCCCAGAGAGGACGACGACGGCCTGAGCCAGACCGACCACGAGAACTCCATGGCCGAGATGACCCTGACGATCACCGACGAGACCGAGAAGCTGGTCTGGGCCAGGACGGCGGACCAGGTCGAAGCGGCAGTCAACGCCGCGGTGACCACGGCGGGCGGCGGCGACGGCCTGAACCCGGAAGGGTGCGGCTCTTTTTCATCGGCGATCGAGAAGGGTCCATGGGCTTCTGCGAGGAGCATGGCAAGACCTACTTGATCCGTCGAAGGCGGGGTGAGGGTGGTGGGGGCGGCTCGGCGACCGGCGGTACTATCCCGTCGGCGTAGCGCTGGGCGTGGTTCCGTTCGTACTCGCGCGCTTCGTGGAAGGTCCAGTACGCATCGAAGTCGCCGCTGGCGCGCAGCGCCCGGAGCTTCAACACCGCCTCGGCCCCGACCAGGCGCCACCGGGCGCCGGTCAATTCCATCCGGTCGCGGACCAGGTGCCGGCACGCTCCTTCGACGACGCCGGTGGCGATGGGATAGCCCGCCGCGAGGTAGCGGTCGTAGTGCAGATACGGTGCGTACTTCAGCAGGTAGTCCGCGCACGTATCGACCGGCTTGCGGGTGTCGGGCGACAAGCCGGCGACGGTCGCCGCACGCCGCATCGACGACGCCACCCGGCGGGCCTTGCCCTCGAGAATGTCCCGCACCCGCGTCCACGCCCAACACGCCAGCTCGGGGCTCCCCTCGCGATGGAATACGCGCGCCGCCTTCCAGACGTACTCGACCACGTGGATGATGTCCAGGACCACCGTGACCTCCACCCCGAATTCGGCGGCGCCCGCTTCCACGAGGTCGAGCTGCGTCTCGGCCCCGTCGACGAGCACCACCCAGCGCTTGACGCGCTTCGGGTCGTGGCGCTCCGCTTCCAGCATCGCCTCGACGATCACCTCCCCGGGCTCCCGTTCGAGGCTCGCCCAGACCCGTTTCGCCACCGGGCGGGGCCGCACCGCCGGGGTCGCGGCCTTCTTGCTCTTGCCCTTCTTGGTCTTGTCCCCCGGCTGTCGGGGCATCAAGCTCTGCAGGAACTCCTCCGCACTCCGCACGAACGGCGCGACCGTGTAGACGGCGGCCACCGTCGCCATCCGCTTCGAGTGCTTCTTCTCCCCCGGCTTGAGGCGATTGAACGGGGAGAGCTGCTCCCGTTGCCGCCGACGCCGCTCGGCCTCCTTGCGCGTCGCCTCGCGCAGGTCCTCGCGATGCAGCACCACCCCCTTGCCGTCGAAGGTGAGCACGACAACCGACTCCTCCGGGGCCGGCTCGCCCGTCGCCGCACGGCGGGCTTCGTAGAACGCGTCGAAGTCCACGGCCGCGCGAGCCGCCAACTGCTCCGCCTGACGCTTCGGCACCTCCGCGCCGGTACTCCGGGACAGATCGAACAACGCTTCGTCGAAAGACCGCGAGGCCGCCGCCTCCGCCACCCGCCGGCGCACCTCCAGCGAGTAGCGCTCCACCGGCAGATTGAGCGACGCATCGAGCGGATGGAGACTATCGTGACCGGGGCGCGCATAGCCCACGCGACCGACATCCACCGTCCCGAAGACCGTCTCCACCGCGCGTTTGTGCACGCGCCGTTCCCGGCGCTCGACACCATCAGACCCCGCGACCGGACCCGCCGCCTCCCCAGGACTGCGTTGGTCGAGGTGACCTTGCAGCAGCTTCTGCATCAGCTCCTGGCCCCGCCGGTGCAACTCCCGTTCGAGATCGCTCTCACTCATCTGCCGGGCCTCACGCGAAGAGAGGTAGGCTTTGGCCTCCGCAAAGGCCTCGTCCGCCGCCGCATACGGCGCCGGTGCGGATGCCGCGGCGGGGGGGGGAACAACTCGCACGGCTCAACCCTCCCGAAGCCGCCGCTTCGCATCCCGGACCAAAGGATAGACCAGAACCGTCTTGGGCGCTTCGCCGACACGGCGGCCGTACCGGTCCATCCGCCCTCGACCGGTCGTGGCGCCCAACGCCACCCAGTTGGCGGCGCGATACGAACCGCCGTGGTGCCGGCTCGGGTCCACCAGCGTCTCCACGAGCCAGGGCTCGAGGCCGTAGCGGCGCGGCCAGTCGACCATCAAGTGCCCGAGCCCGCGCGACAGGACCGCGCTGGCCAGGTTCCTCACCCCGACCCACGGCAGCAGCAGGAAGCGGCTGTTGTTGACCACGTGCTGGAGATTCCGCGCCCGAGTCGCGTCGTCCCAGCCGACCCAGCCATCCCGCGCCGCCATCCGCCACGCCGGGCTGGAGAACTGCAGGCAGCCGACCACCACCCGCTGAGGCCTCGCCGCGAACACCAGATAGCGCAGGTGGGCGCCGAAGGGGACCGTGTGCCCGAGGTAGTGGTAGCGGCCCACGAGCTCCCGGAACAGCAGGCGCTCGGCCGGCTCGCGTACCAGCTCGACATCCAGCGGCTCGACGTCGCGCACGCTGCCGACGAGCGGGCAACCCGGCTCTCCCGCCGCCGTCCGGGGCACGCGGGTGACCGAGCCGGGGGCGCGGCCCAGGCGCTTGTCCGGCAGCGCCACCGCACCCTCCGCGTCGAGCCGCTCCAGGAACTCGCGGCACTCGCGCGCCTTGAGCCTCCCGTTCGGGCGCCGCCACCGCAACAGCTCGCACACCGTGCGCGCCAGCTCCATCCGGCTCAAGCCCGGACAGTCCCGCACGACCTCGCGGATCAGCGTCATCTCTCGCCCGCTGAAGGTGCGTCCCGAGAATCTCGTCGTCGCAGCCGCCATCGCAGGGGCTTTCCTTCCCCACGACACCGTACCAAAACGCCGCGCGAATGTCCAGAGGGAGCGCCGGACGGGAAGACCGGAGCGCGCCGGCGTCGTGATCAGGCCGGGCCAAGGCCCGAAAGCGGCGGGCGGAGACGCTGGCCGGAAGCTGTCCCCGGCCAGAGCGCACTAGCGAGGGCGGGCCCCGTGGGCATAACTCCTTATGAATGAGTGAGATAGCATTCTACGCAAAAGAGCCGCACCCAACCCGGAAGAGGTGATCGAGATCCTCGGTGAAGAGCTGTTCGATGCCGCGGACGGCATCGTAGTGGAATACGCCGCGTCGTCGAGCGACCCCGCCGTCGCTATGGGTAGCGCGGGTGACCGCCGCTTGGTCACGGTTACGCCCATGAGCGAGGGGATGGCGATGATCACCGTGACCGCGACGGCGACCTCGCCGAGCGGAGCGACCATCGTGGACCAGACGAAGCCGAACGTGGCCCAGATCATGTTCCCGGTCGATGTCATGCTCAGCGATTTGACCTTCGGGGTCATGGGGCCCGACGACATGAACCTTGCCGAGGGTGGCATGGGCGGCAGGGTCACGGTCACGACCAACCGGCCGGTCACCGAGAACACCGAGGTGATGCTCATGCGTGACGGGAGCAGCTCGGCGGGCGACGACGACTACATGCTGGATCCGCCGCTGGTGACCATCATGGCCGGTCAGATGGAAGGCCACACGATGGTGATGGCGACGGAAGACAACATGGCTGAAGAGATGGAGATGCTGACGCTGTTCCTCGTCGTGGAC
>JAPOOQ010000032.1 GCA_026713345.1 Gemmatimonadota bacterium
CTGCCGATCGCGCTACTCCGGCCTCTCACACACGGTCCGCGGAGTCCCCTGCTCATGCTCTACCGGGTCCCTCGGCAGAAACTCGGCCCGAATCCCGCCCCAACGGCCCTCAGCGGTGACTGTGTGAGAAATCCGGGCTAGCAGACACGGGCATCCGGTGACGAAGCAACCCTCCCACCACCACTCTACACCTTTAAAGGGAGCAGGGAACACATTGCCGTTTCCGCAGCAGGGAGCACCTCGCCGTTTCCGCTGCCATTCGCTGCTCGTGCTACCGTCCCGGATCAGGAAGTGACAACCCATGTCCCGTGCACTACTCACCATCATCGTCGCCACCGCCGTTTCCTCCTGCGTCACGGAATCCGCCGGACCCCCCGCTCTGCGCGAAACCCTGCCGAACGGCGCGCTCCTGGTACGGTATCCCGACCTGCCCGCCAGCGACGACACCGTGCCGGAAGTCACCGAAGCGAACGTGGATCTGAGGCTTGGCTCCATCGACGGAGAGGACCTGAATCTCGTATTCGGCGCCATCCGGGGCGTCCAGGCCGCCAGCGACGGTACCATCTACGTGCTGGACCAGCAGGCCTCGGAGGTCCGCGTCTTCGATTCCGGTGGCCGGTACCGGCGGACGATCGTACGGCAGGGGGAGGGCCCGGGCGAGATTGCGGCTGCCAACGGGATCTTCCTCTCCGGAGACACCCTCCTGTGGGTCCACGACACCGGCCAGTGGACGGTCATCGGGGTGGACCCTGCCGGGGTGGAGGTTCGGCGGTTCCTGAAGCCTGTCATGAGTTACACGTACATCTGGAACGGGACTTTCGACAATCTGGGCCGCTATTGGAAGGAGACCTCCCACCCGGTCGGAGAACGCAACTACCCACCCCCGATGGGCCTGAGTCACCTCACCGATCGGTACTACTACAAGTCCTACAACCTGTCCAGCGGGGCCATCGACTCCGTCTACATCGGCGAGTTCAGCCACCGGTCCTACGCATACTCCACACCTGAAATAGTGTGGGGGTATTACGACATTCGCTTCGAGGCCTCCGAGCCGGTTGTCGTGAACCCGTCGGGTGGATTCTGGCGTGCGAACACCGCGGAGTACCGCATCGCCCGGACCACTGAAGATGGCGACACGCTGGTCGTCATCGAGTCCGGGCTGCCCGTGCAACCGGTGACGGCCGCGGACCGTGCCGCCTACGTGGAGGAGTATCTCGATATCAGGCCCGAACTGCGCCGCGAGGCCGAAGAGGTTGCGGCTCTCCTGCCGGACGTCAAGCCCATTCTGGAAGGCATGTTCGTAGACGACGAAGGCCGGCTGTGGGTGCAAAGGGTCACTCCAGCCGATGCGCCCGCATTCTACGACCTCTTTTCCGAAGACGGTGACTACCTGGGCTCCGTTCGCCTCGGGTTCGAGGCAGCCGGCCCACTCTGGATCCAGCATGGCGCCATCTACACCTGGATCACGGACGAGATGGGTGTGGGGTACGTCGTCAGGGCACCCCTGTCATGACCCCGGCTTCCTGACCAGCACGTACCGGCCATATTCCCGATCGGGAAAAAACCCGGCAACGCTCGCGCCGGCCCCCAGCAGGCGGGTAAAGGCCCGCCGTGTGGTGCGCCGCCACTCGAGCGCTTCGTCGACCGAGCGCGCCTCGACCGCCTCGATATCGGCCGGAATCAGCACCTCGACGGTTTCGGCGTCCGTGTAGTCGGCCCCGTCCGGCGCGGCCCCCTCCCCCTGCAAACTCCACCTCACAATGAACCGGTCCGTCCCGAGCTGGTGCAGTTCGCTGTCCGACCGGCCGTACATGTCGGGGACGTATTCGTCTATTGTGACGCCCAGCACATTGAGATTGAGGTGTGCGTTCCGCGCCACCAGTGGATCGAACGTCCAGTAGACGGTGCGCACGCCCAGGGCACGCAGCGCGTCCGCCTGGGCCAGCTTGAGGCGTTTGCCTATCCCCTGGTCCCGGACTTCGGGCCGCACGGCGAGCATATGGGACCAGTGCGCCAACTCGCCCTTCCGCACGCCGGTGATCCCGTACACAAAGCCCATCAGCTCCCCTCGCGACCCGAAGGCACCCAGGCAGACCCCACCCATCTTGACCGAGATCTGCAGCATGCTGAGGGGCACGACGTCCGAAAACGACCACCCCCACGTATCCCGCTGCAGGTCGACGCTGGCGGCGAACTCGTCCTCGGTCCGCATGTGTCGGATTTCGACCTCGCTCATTCTCCTCGTCCGCGCGGCTGGAGTGGGCCCGCACCGGGTGGTCGCAAAGCGCCATGCTACCGCCCGCCAATCGAAGGCGGCAAGTTAACCGAACCCATGAGCCGACCAACCCCCCACCCCCACCCCTCCCCCAGCCGGGTTCACCTTCCTCGCGCGGGAGGGCGTGCCCCCGACGTCGTCGTCATCGGCGCCGGGATCGTCGGCGCCTCCACCGCCTGGCACCTCGCCTCACGCGGACTGTCCGTCGTGGTCGTGGAGCGCGAACCGGCCCCCGCGCTCGGTTCCACCGGACGGAGCGCGGCCGGGGTGCGCGTACAGTTCACGACCCGTACGAACATCGAGTGGTCCCTCTATTCGCTGCCGATATACCGCGAATTCCCGGACCGCCACGGCTTCGAGGTCGGCTACCGCGACATCGGCTACCTCCTCCTGGTCCCCGGCGACCGCTGGGAGTCGCACCTGGCGTCGGTCGCGCTCCAGCAGGGCCTCGGCGCACCGGTCGAGGTCCTCTCCCCGGAAGAGGCGCTCCGCTACGTCCCGCTCGCCACCGACGGCCTCGCGGGCGCCACCTACGGCCCCTGGGACGGCATCATCGACCCCCACATGGCCACCCACGCATGGGTCTCGATGAGCCGCGCCGCCGGGGTCGACTACCGTTTCGGCCGCACCGTGACCGCGCTGAGGCCGGAGGGCAGCGGGTGGCGCGTCGAGTGCGGCGCCGAGGCCCTGACCTGCGGGCACGTCGTCAACGCCGCCGGCGCCTGGTCGGGCGAGATCGCGCGCCTTGCCGGCCTTCACGTCCCCGTGCGTCCCAAACGCATCCAGATCTTCCTGAGCGCCCCGATCGCCGACGAGCGCGTCTACCCGCTCACGATCGATCTCGGCACCGGCGTCTACCTGCGCAGCGAAGGCGACCGGATCCTCTTCGGCCTCGACACCCACGCCGACGACGGCTTCACCGAGGGGGTCGACTGGAGCTGGCTGGAGGAGGTGCTGCTGACCGGCGTCGAGCGCTACCCCTGGTGGGAGGATCTCGGAGTGGACCGTCAGGGAAGCTGGTGGGGCTACTACGGCGTCACGCCCGACAACAGCCCCGTGATCGGCTTCAACCCGGGTGCGCGCGGGTGGGTCGACGCCTGCGGATTCTCGGGCCACGGGATCATGCACGCGCCCGCAACCGGGCTGGCGGTCTCCGAAATGATCGCCGACGGCGGCTCGCACACCCTTGACGCGGCGGCGTTCCGCCACGAAAGGTTCGAGGGGGAAGGGGACGAGCTGGACGGGGCGGACGCCGGGTCCGGCGAGACGGGCACCGGGGTGGAAGTCAACATTTTCTGAGGACCCAATCCGAGGAACCGACATGCTGAGATTCGCCGAAGAGGTCATGCTCCTTCTGCTGGACGACGAGGGGGAGAGGTTTCTGCGGGTGCCCGACTGGTCGCTGCGCTACGCCCTGGGCGGGGCTGTGCTGATGGACCTGGCGATGGAGGACCGCATCGACACCGACCTCAAGCAGCTGATGCTCGTCGACTCCACGCCGCTCGAAGACGACATCCTCGATCCCACCCTGGCGGAGATCGCACAGGACACGGCGATGCACGGTTCGGACGCCCACGACTCCCGCTTCTGGGTGGAACGCGCCGCCGCCCGCTCCGACGAGATTCGCGAGGCGGCCATCGAGCGTCTGATCGGGCGGGGCATCCTGGAACGGCGCGAGGACCGCTTTCTGTGGGTCTTCCGTTCCCGCCGCTACCCCGTGGTCGACGGCAGCGCCGAGCGCGAAGTCAAGCTGCGGATCATGGAGCTCCTCTTCAGCGACATGATCCCCACCCCGCGGGACGTGGTGATCATCTGCCTGGCCGACGCCTGCGGCATCTTCGCCGAGCTGTTGAGCCGCCGCGAACTGCAGCACGTCACGCCGCGGATCCAGGACCTGCGCCAGCTGGACCTGATCGGCCAGGCGGTCACCGCTGCCGTGTGGGACATCGAGGTCTCGCTGGCCCAGGTGATCCGGCCGCACTTCGTGTAGGGACATCTGTAAAGCCGACTTTACATTTTATGATGTAAACGTTACACTTTTCCCCAGAATCACAGTGAAATGCGTCCTGCTGGCGCCCCTTCCCCTGACGGAGGAACAACATGGATCCCCGCCTCGAAAACCGCGTCCGGCAACACCGCAAGGCTGAAGGATTCTCCCAGCGGGAGCTGGCCAGGCTGCTGGGGGTTTCCAGGCAGGCGATACACGCAATCGAATCCGGCTCGCAGGTTCCGTCCACCAGCCTGGGTCTGCGGCTGGCGCGGGTGTTCGGATGCACGGTGGAAGACCTCTTCAGGCTCGTGGCGGACCCGGGGATGCGTGCCCGGCTTGCGCCCTCCCCTCCCGGGCTCGCCGCCGGGTCGCGCGTGGCGCTGGGCCGGGTCGATGGCCGGTTGGTCGCACACCGCCTTGCTCCGCACGGCATGACGGCCGCGGACGGGATCGTGGGCGAAGTCGAAGGTGACGAAGCCGGGGTTCAGCCGCTCGCGGACGTCGGCCACATCGATCGCAACGTGCTCGTCGCCGGGTGCGCACCGGTCCTCGGCGCCCTGGCCCACAGGGTCGGCCAGCGCTTCAACGACGCCCGTCTGACCTGGCTGCGTGCCGGCAACGGGCGCGCGCTCGACCTGTTCGCGCAGGGCATGGTGCATGTCGCCGGCCTTCACCTGTCCGGCGAGAACGGTGATGCCGGCGCGGCGGCCGCGGGGCAGCGGGCGATGCCGGGACGACGACTCCTGGTAGCCAACCTCACGCGCTGGAGACAGGGGCTCGTGGTGGCCGCCGACAATCCGCTGGGCATCGGCTCAGGCGCCGATCTGCTGCGGCCCGGCCTGCGCGTCGCCCAGCGTGAAGCCGGTTCAGGCGCGCACGACCTGGCCGTCCGGCTGGCCGAAGCGCATGGGGACCGTGAACTCCCGTCTGCGGGACCCCGGGCGATCGGCCACAGGGACGTGGCACGGCTGGTGCGGACGGGATCGGCCGATGTCGGGATCGCCATCGAGGCGGCGGCGCTCGCCGAAGGGCTCGACTTCATTCCGCTGACCGAAGAGCGCTTCGACCTGATCCTCCCGGCTTCGCTGGCCGGGGAAGCGCCGTGCTCGCGGCTCCTCGACGCCCTGGACGACCCCGACTTCC
>JAPOOQ010000033.1 GCA_026713345.1 Gemmatimonadota bacterium
ATTCTACGGCGAGACTGCCCGGTACGGCAAGGCGATCGGCGCCGTTGGCAGGACCCCGGACGGCACAACAAGACAGGAGCCCCATGTCACGCACGGTATTCCTCGGTTCGCTCCTCGCCCTCCTGGCCTGCGGCGACTCCGGCGCGCCGCCCCAGTCCGCCACCACCGTCACCGACTCCGCCGGCATCCGGGTCGTTACCACCCCGCCCGCCGACCTGGTCTACGCTGGGCTGGCCGAAGAGCCGGCTTTGTCGATCGGTGACTTCACCGGGCCGGAGGAAATCCTCTTCGGCAGGATAGCCTCCGCTCGGCGCGACGCGATCGGCAACCTGGTCGTGGCCGACGGGCAGGCCCATGAGATCCGCATCTTCGACACAGGGGGCCGCCATCTTCAATCGCTGGGGAGAGAAGGGGAGGGGCCCGGGGAGTTCAAGTCGCTTCCGGGAGCGTGGCCGGCCGCGGACGGGGGCATCGCGGCGGCGGGAAAAATACTGGACCGGATCACGCAGTTCGGTGCTGCGGGGACCCCGACCGCAACGGCGACGCTTGCCCGGAAGGACGACCTCGGAGGGATCTTTGCCATCGGACTCGCGGGCGCCGACATCGTCCTGAGCCGCGCCTCCCCCCGCACCGTTCTGACTCTGGCGTCCCTGTCCGGATCTCCCAAGGACATCGTGGACGCCATGATCGTTGGTGAAGAGAACCGCCGGATCCTGTTCGTGCGCCACCGTTTCGATGGAACGCTGGTCGATACCGTGGCGGAGGGCAGGGACGCATTGCGGGCCAGCGTGTCCCGGGGGAGCGGCATGGAGATGGAGGTGTCCACCTTCACGGTCCCCTTCTCCCCCAGGTCCGTCGCGGCGGGATCCTCTCACGGCGTCGTGGTCACGGACGGTTCCGCATACGGGGTCCAGGTCTTCGGCGAAGACGGCTCGCTGCGCCTGATCGCGCGCCTCGACGACCCCCGTCCAATTCGCACCGACGCGCACGTGGAAAGATACGTCCGCGGCACTCGCTCCGGGAGCAATGAACGACAGATCCAGGACGTTATCGAACGCTACCGCCAGTCCCCCCTGCCGGATTCGCTGCCCGGGTACACCGATCTCCTCTTTGTCGAGGGAGGAGAGGTATGGGCGCAGCGTTACGGACTCCCGGACGAGCCGATGCGCCGCTGGGACGTCTTCGCCCCCGACGGCGTCTACCTCGGCCGCGTGGCCGTCCCCGCCTCTTTCCGCATCGAGGAAGTCAGCCGCGGTGAGGTCCTCGTAGTCGCGACCGACGAACTCGGGGTTCAGCGCGTTCAACTCCGCGCCCTTACCTTGAAGTAGGGTGCCGCACCCGACTGTGCGCCGAGCCACCATCCCCAAAGGACCTGCCCCGAATGACCCCGAGCCTCGACTGGCGGTACCACCGCCCTGGCTGAACCGGCTACAAACGCACGCAAGAGTTTCTTGCGCAGAACGGAATCGAGCCCGCTGAGACGCGTAGCGCCAGCAAGGAACCCGTCCACGCCGCCGAGGCGCGCACGCTGCTCGCGGGAATGACCGAGCTCCGCGTCGCCAAGGGGAAAAAGGTCGTGCAGGTGGACCTCACAGCCGCGGATCGCCCCCCCGACGAGGAGCTGGTCAAGCTGATGGTCAGCCGCTGGGGGAAGCTCCGCGCCCCGACGATGAAGGTCGGCACCACGCTGGTGGTCGGCCACAACCAGGACATGCTCGCGACCGTCTTCGGCACGTCGTCCGGCTGAGCGGCCGCCCGGTCCGGCAGCCGGTAGACTACCTCCCGCGGCATTGGAGCGCCGATGCGCCCGTACTGGCCGCGGCGCTACCTGGTCCGGCCCCCACTGGCGCCAGCACCACTTCCTGCGCAATCTGTCTCCTGAACCAAGGTGGACCGCCGTACCCCAACCCGGAGATTCCCAAGATGACGCTCCCCCGCATCCGCCCCGTCGCCCGCGCGCTCGCCGTCCCGGTCGTGCGTGCCTTCTCCGCAACCCGCGCACTGCCCGCGGCTCTCGCGCTCGGCGCCGCGCTCGCACTCGCCACGGCCGCCCCCGCGACCGCCCAGCAACCCGCCCTCGACCACGACGACGTGTTGCAGTGGAAGAACATCGGGAGCCCCTCCCTGTCAGCGGACGGCACCTGGCTGGTCTACACGCTGACCGCCATGGAGGGCGACCCCGTCCTGAACATCCGCGAGGCCCGCGAAGGCGGCCGCGAGTTCTCCTTCCGCGGCAACCGGCCGACCATCACGTCGGATTCGCGCTTCGTGATCTTCCAGATCCCGCCGCCGGAGGCGCTGGTGGACTCGCTCAGACTCGCGGGCGAGCGGGGCGACGCGCTGCCGTCCGACACTCTTGCGATCGCCGAACTCGCATCCCTGGGAGACGACGGCTACATGCCCCGCCGCATCGGCGTGGTGACCAACTTCAGGGTCGCGGCCGAGGGAAGCTGGATCGCCTACAAGCCGGACGAGGAGGAGGAAGAAGAGGACGAGGAGGAGGGGGAAGAGGTCGCCGGGGAGCCCGAGCCCGAGCCGCAACCCCGTGCGCGCCCCGGAAGGGGAGGGCGGCCGGGGGGCCGTCCGGGTGGGCCGGGCGGGGGAGGAGAGGAAGACGATGAGCGGGAGAAGGAGGATGGAGATCCCGTCGTCCTCCGGAACCTTTCCACCGGCGCGGAGATGCGGTACGAGAAGGTAACCAGCTACCTCTTCGCCGCCGAGGCGGAGGTCATGACGTACGTCACCTCCGCCGAGGACGGCGAGGGCGACGGCGTCTTCGTGGTGAACCTGGGCGACATGTCGCAACACGCCGTCATGGAGGGGATGGGGAACTACGAGCGGTTGGTCATCACCGAGGACGGGGACCAGGTCGCCTTCCTGTCGGACCGGGATGACTACGAGGCCGACCAGCCCGAGTTCACGATCTATCACGGCGCCGGCCCCGAATGGCAGGGCGCGGCGATCGCGAACTCGGAGACCGACGGCATCCCCGAAGGCTGGTGGGTCAGCGACAACGGCGGCGTCAGGTTTTCCGACGGTGGCGGCCGCCTCGTCTTCGGCACCGAGCCCAGGCCGGAGCCGGAGCCGGAAGAGGAAGAGGAGATGCTCGACTCGGACCGGGTCACCCTCGACATCTGGAACTGGCAGGACCCCTACCTGCAGCCGATGCAGCTGGTCCGGGCCAACCAGGAGCGGAACCGCACCTACACCGCGGTAGCGAATCTCGACATGGGCACGGTGGTGCAGCTTGCCAGCGAGGATCTGCCCAGCGTGCGCTTCGCTCCCGAAGGCGACCAGCCGTACGCGGTTGGCACCACCCCTCTGCCCTATCGCCAGCTCGTCTCCTGGGACGGGACCTACAACGATTTCTACGTCGTGGACGTCGCGACCGGCGAGCGCCGCATGGTTGCCGAGATGACCCGGGGCGCCCCGGCGATCTCCCCGCAGGGCACGTACATGTCCTGGTGGGACGGAGCCGCGCGTCACTGGATGGTGGCCCCGATGGCGGGAGGCGATCCGGTGGCCGCAAGCGGAGATGTTCCCCACCCGGTCTGGAATGAGCTGGACGACCGCCCCGACCTGCCGGGCTCCTACGGCATCGCGGGCTGGACCGAGGACGACGAGGCCTTCCTCTTCTACGACCGCTACGACGTGTGGCGCTACGAACCCGCCACTGGCGAGACCACCAACCTGACTGGCGGGGCGGGCCGAGACTCCGGCATGCGCCTGCGTTACGCGCGCACCGGCTTCGGTTTCGGGCCGGGCGGCAGCGCCGGCATCGAGGACGGCGAGGCGCTCTGGCAGGCCTTCCACTACAAGACGAAGCAGTCGGGCTTCTACCGGGGCCGCACCGACCGGACGGCCATGCCGGAGCAGGTCATCATGGCGGACAAGAGCTTCCAGATGCGCGGCAAGGCCGAGGACGTCGACCGCTGGCTGATCGCTCGCCAGGACTTCCGGGAGTACCCGGATCTCTGGGTCACCAACGGGGAGTTCACCGACATGGTCAAGCTCACCGACGCCAATCCCCAGCAGGCAGACTACCGCTGGGGCACCGCGGAGATCGCCGAATGGACTTCGGCCGACCGCACCCCGCTGCAGGGCATCCTCGTCAAGCCCGACGGATTCGACCCGACGCAGAAGTACCCGATGATGGTCTACTTCTACGAGCGCAGCTCCGACGGCCTCCACTCCTACCGCTCACCCGTGCCCGGCGGCTCGTCTGTCTCGCAGTCGTTCTACGCCAGCCGCGGGTACGTCGTGTTCGTTCCCGACATTCCCTACGAGATCGGCTATCCCGGCGAAAGCGCGCTGGACGCGGTCGTGCCCGGGGTGCTCAGCATCGTCGAGCAGGGCTTCATCGATCCGGACAAGATCGGCGTGCAGGGACACTCATGGGGCGGCTACCAGATCGCCTACATGATTACCAAGACGAACCTGTTCGCGGCGGCCGAGGCCGGCGCGCCGGTCAGCAACATGACCAGTGCCTACGGCGGCATCCGCTGGAGTTCAGGCATGAGCCGCATGTTCCAGTACGAGCGCACCCAGAGCCGCATCGGCGGGACCCTGTGGGAGTCCACGGCCGAGTACATCCACAACTCCCCGGTGTTCTTCGCCGACAAGATCGAGACTCCGCTGCTCATGCTGCACAACGACGAGGACGGAGCCGTGCCGTGGTACCAGGGCATCGAGCTGTTCGTCGCCATGAGGCGCCTGGACAAGCCGGTGTGGATGCTCAACTACAACGGCCAGGGGCACGGACTCAGCCGCGAGGCCGACCGCAAGGACTGGGGAATCCGCATGCAGCAGTTCTTCGACCACTACCTGATGGATGCCCCGGCGCCGATCTGGATGGAGGAGGGCGTGCCGGCGATCCTGAAGGGGAAGGAGCTGGGACTGGGATTCAGGGCAAGGAGGATTTCGTAGAAGGAGCGGTTTCGCCGAGCAGCGCGCGCGCATATGAGGCTCCCCGAGCGCGGGCTGCCTGTGCGTGCCCCTGTCAGCGCGCGATCCAGGTCCGTGCCGTGAAAGTCAGGCCGGTGACGATGTAGTCGTAGTCCAGACCGAGGTCGGGCAACGAGATCACCCAGTTGGTCAAGGATCGGGAATAGGCGACCTGCAGATCCAGCGGCCATCGGCTATCCAGGCTCAGGCCCACGCCCATGATGGCAGGCCACCGTCTGAGCCGCGTCCGATCTTCTCCCGCCACACCCGTTTCCGGATTGGTACCACCCGTTGCGAATTCCGACCACATCGCCCGCGTCCCCAGCACAGCGCTGATCCGGGAACCACCGCTCCCCAGCCGCCACCCCGCACGGAAGGCACCGCCGGCTCCGAACCTGTCCCTGAATTCCCAACGGCCGGGCCAGACATCATGCGCCTCACCGCTGCTGGTTGGATCAATCGTCCCCTCGATCGAACGTCTGGCCGGAACGATGGCACTCAGCGCAACGCCTACCTCCATTGAACCTCCCGCCACGGCCCGGCGGAGTTCCCCGAACACGTTGGCGGCCATTCCCACGCCGGACGCCTCCGACGCACTCGTACTCGATCCCCCTCCGATGGTGACCTGTTTGGTGTGTTCCACGATGTTCCACGACACCTCGGGAGAGATTCCGACAAGAAGGGAGGACTGAGCCCCGAGGGATCCGGCGGCAAGCAGGCAGAAACAGGGCATGGCGATACTCAGGCGAATCAGTGCGACGGTCATCAGTCCCCCTCTACCTCCTGGTGTGCGCGTTGAAGAATCGCTTTGTCCACGAGCGACTGGACGGTGGGGGTTACGTCCCTGAAGCGGATGCGGCGGCTGAAACCCAGCGCACCGACTCGGATGAAGAGCTTCCCCAGGAATTCGTCCGCGAAACTGCTGGACACCAGCCCGACGCTTTCGAAATCCAGGTTGACCAGAGCGTCTGGATACATCGACAACAGCTTTTCGAGCTTCCGTCTTGCGGATTTTCCGGCGGATCTCGAACCCAGTGAACCGGCTTCCCGCTTGACGACAAAGTGGAGGGTCTCGTCGTCCATCTGCTCGTAGCGCAGTTGCACATAATCGCCCTGCGGCTCAAGTCGCGCATCCTGAATGTCAAGCGCCTGCCACAGCGCCGCCGGATCCGAGTAGTCCAGCCGTACCACGACCAGCGTGCCAGGAAACGGAATCTTCTCGCGCCGCGCCTCCAGATCCGACCCCAGACTCGCGTAACCGGAGTGAATCTCGAACGCGCCATCTCCGACCCTGGCCGCCCGATGAGTTCCAAACAGGCCGTTTCCCTGGCCTGCACGCTTGTCTCTGGTTATCCCACGCTGGATTGACAACTCCAGGGCGTCGGGGTCGGGCATGCCGGGGCGCGCAGTCCGAATGGTATCGGGGATGCCCCTGCCCGAATCCGCGACTACGAACTCCAACCACTGCGCATTGGGGTAGTGACCGAGTTGCACCAAACCGCCCAATGGGGCCTCGGCGTGCTGAAGGACATTATCGGTGATCTCGTTGACTGCCCACTCGAATGCTGCCAGGCTCTCGCGAGCGACGGCTGCGGGCGACGAGAGCACGGCGTCCATGATGCGGTCGACAATCCGGTGCTGCTCGTCGGGCGATGCGAACCGGCTGGCCGGAAGAACGGATTCCGGTTGCCAGCTTGATGGCCGAAACCTGGACGGAGTCGCGAGATGGGCCCAGTTGGTGTTGGCAAACAGGCGGCGCAGCTCACCATCCTTTGGACGAACCAGAGCGAAGTCCACATCGGCTTCGTCGCGCAGGCGGGCGCAGGTCACGAGCACCGGGAGCATCCCACCGGGGTAGGCCCGGGTCGTGCCCGTGAAATCGAGCGTCAGCTTCTGGAATCCCTTGTCCGCGGTTGCCTGGTGTATCGAAGCCAGCAGAAGTCGGAACGAGCGTTGGTCCAGCTTGCCCGCGATGCGTATTCTGCTTCCCTCACGAGTGACCTGGGGACCGCTGGGATGCATTTCCGTACCAATCGATGATCGAGGTACCTGGGAGACCTGCCGGCACAGCAAACTCAGATAACCCGGTGCACGCGTCAACGGCTCCGCACTGTGCGGCGCCGATGGTCTGGCCACTGCCACTCTCCACGGTATACCTTCATCCCATGCCCATCTACGAATACACCTGCGGTGATTGCGGACTCGACTTCGAGCGCCTCGTCCTCGGACGCAAGACTCCCACCTGCCCGGGCTGCGAGAGCGAGAACCTGGAGCGGCGGCTGTCGCTGCCCCGCGTGAAGTCCTCCAGCACGCACGACCGGGCCATGCGCGCCGCGAAGAAGCGTGACGCGTCCCAGGCTCGCGACCGGATGCACGAGCGGATCCGGTACGAAGAGAGCCACGACCGGCACGGTTGAAGGCGAATCGCTCCTTTCGCATGAGTGAACCCGGACACCGGCGGGCGGCTGCGCTTGCTGTGGCGGTGGCCACGGTTTGCGCAGTGGCTGCCTGCGGGGAGGGTGCGCCTCGCGACGCGGAAACGGATGTCTCGCGTGACGACGCAGCCGGCTCCGCGGGCGACCCCGTCATCGCTGCTGCAGCCGAGCAGGCCCGAAACGCGATCGTCGCCTACGTCGCGGCCGTCAATGCGATGGACCTCGATTCGGCCGGCGCCTTCTACTCCGACTCCCCGGACTTTCACTGGATCGAAGACGGTTCGGTCCGCTACCGGTCCGCGCAGGAATCCCGGGAATCGCTTGCTGGACTGATGGCGATGGCTTCGGCTGCGGAACTCACCGTGTCGGAGCTCTCGGTCACTGCGCTGAGTGCCGACATCGCGGTTGCGAGCTGCCAGTTCGTGCAGACGGTCAACGTCGCGCAGGGCGGGCCGGACTTTTCGTTCTCGGGGGCGATGTCGATTGTGCTGCGACGCGAGAACGGCCGCTGGCTCTTCCTCGCGGGGCACACATCTTCCGCGCGTCCACGGACCGGTGACACGGCGGTTGGTGAGCCGGGGGGACGCCCATGACCTCTGGTCCCGGTCTCAGCCGCCAACTCGGCCTCCTTGGCCTGACCGCGACCGGCATCTGCGCGATGCTGGGCGCGGCGATCAACGTCATCCCGATCATGCTGCAGCGGAACGTGCCGGGGATTGGGCCGCACGTGATGTCCGCGTACATCTTCGCCGCGCTTCCGGCGCTACTGGCCGCGCTCGCCTACGCCAGCCTGGCCTCCGCGATGCCCCGCGCCGGCGGCAGCTATGTATACGTCAGCCGGTCGCTCAGCCCCTA
>JAPOOQ010000034.1 GCA_026713345.1 Gemmatimonadota bacterium
CGTGCGGGACCCTGGAGCTGGGACAGGCTGTGGCCGACATCGTGCGGCGGGCCGATGACCCGGCCCGCTGCGTCGTGGGCCTCAGGAACCACGGCCTGACGATCACCGGCCGGGGTCTGGACGAGATCTTCGAGCGGGTGGGTGGGAAGATTCTGAGGACGGTGCCGATGGGTTGAGTGCGGGGTTGTTATGGGCTTCCTGCCGCCCCCTGCACCGCCGGAACCAGTTCCAGATAGCAGCCATAGCCCCACCTCGCCTCGTCCAGCGCCAGCCGTTCGGTGTTGGTGTGGGCGTAGCGCTCTTCCCCGGGCGCGAAGCCGATCGTGGGGATTCCCCGCACGCCGCAGGTCCAGCCGCCGTCGGTGGCGAAGGTCCAGGGCCGCACGCGGGCGGGGGTGCGAGTGCCGTTGCGCGTTCCGACCGCGCGGGCGGCCGCGGTGACGATGGGGTCGTCGGGGGACATGAGGAAGCCGGGGCTGAGCATGAGGCGATCCTCCTCGATGCCGGTCCAGGCGCGTTGGAGTTCGGTGGCGGCTCGGACTTCGACGCCGCCCGCGCCCATGCGTTCCAGATGCGGCCGGACCTGGTCGCGCACGCGTGCCAGCAGCGACTCCTTGGTGTCGCCCGGCAGGATGCGCCAGTCCAGCGTGACCGTGACGCGGTCGGGGATGACGTTGAGGCTCGCGGGGACGGCGTCGATGCCGGTGGCGACGACCGAGGCCGCGCCGAGGACGTCGTCGGACTGCTGCCGCGCGGCCAGGTCGTGGACCCCCGCGAGGATCGCCGGGACGAGGTCGAGGGCGTTGTGGGCGCGATCGGGCGCGGAGGCGTGGCCGGCGAGGCCGTGCGCGACGATCTCCACCTCGCAGCGGCCACGGTGGCCGATTGCGATGTCCCCGTGGGTGGACTCGCCGATGATGACCACGTCGGGGCGGAGGCCGCCGTCCGGGCGTGTCAGGTGGTCCATCCCCCAGCCGCCGCGCTCCTCGAAGACGGGGTGCGCGACGATGATGTCGCCCGTTATCCTGCCCTTGAGCGCCGCCGCGACGTGGGTCTGGAGCGCGAGCGGGCCCTTGATGTCCATCGCGCCGCGCCCGTGCAGGCAACCGTCGGCGATCACGCCGTCGAAGGGCGGGTGCTCCCACTCGTTCGGGTCGCCAGCCGCGACCATGTCCAGGTGACAGCTCAGCATGACGGTGGCGCCGGCCCCGCCCCCCTTCACCACCCCCACGACGCTGCCCAGTTCGTCGGTCCACACGTCGTCGTAACCGAGCGCCTCCATCTCCGCGACGACCCGGCGCGTGAGTTCCTCCTCCTCGCCCGGCAGCGACGGGATGCGGATCAGGTCCTGCGCGAAGGCGATGGCGCCGTCGAAGGACGCGGCCCGGGACCCGGTCATCGCGAACCCCCTTTGTCGCACGGCTCTGTCCCCCTCCGGCTCGCCCACCTCATCCCACGAACCACGGCGCCAGCACCAGCGACACCACGCTCATGAGCTTGATCAGGATGTTGAGCGACGGGCCCGAGGTGTCCTTGAAGGGATCGCCCACGGTGTCGCCCACCACGGCGGCCTTGTGCGGGTCCGACCCCTTGCCCCCGTGCGCGCCCCCCTCGATGTACTTCTTGGCGTTGTCCCACGCGCCGCCCGCATTCGCCATGAAGAGCGCCATCAGCACACCGGTGACGGTCGCGCCGGCCAGCAGCCCGCCCAGCGCCTCCACGCCCAGCAACTTCCCGACGAGCACCGGCGCCAGGATGGCGGTGATC
Source organism: Gemmatimonadota bacterium (assembly GCA_026713345.1). GTDB lineage: Bacteria > Gemmatimonadota > Gemmatimonadetes > Longimicrobiales > Gaopeijiaceae > Bin94. The sequence continues at coordinate 1,768 of JAPOOQ010000034.1, forward strand.
CCCGGCAGCATCATCTCGCGGAGCGCGGCGCGGGTGGAGATGTCCACGCAGCGGGCCGAATCGGGCTTGGCCGTCCCCTCCATGATCCCCGGGATCTCGCGGAACTGGCGCCGTACCTCCTCCACCATCCCCGCCGCGGCGCGTCCCACCGCGGTCATCGTGAAGGAGGCCACCAGGAAGGGCAGCATACCACCGATGAAGAGGCCCATGACGACGTACGGATTGGTGATGTCGATCACGAGCGTCGCGGCCTCGCCCGTCTCCGCCCCCCGCAACGCCGCCACCTTCGTGGCATAGGCCGAGAAGAGCGCGAGCGCGGTGAGCGCCGCCGAGCCGATCGCGAAGCCCTTGCCGATCGCGGCCGTGGTGTTCCCGATCGCGTCCAGGGAGTCCGTCACCTTGCGGGTCTCGGGTCCCAGCCCGGCCATCTCGCTGATGCCGCCCGCGTTGTCGGCCACCGGGCCGTACGCGTCCACGGACATGGTGGCGCCCACCGTGGCCAGCATGCCGACCGCGGCGATCCCGATGCCGTAGAGGCCGCAGGTCAGGAACGAGATCAGGATGGCCGCGCAGATCAGCAGCAGCGGCAGCGCGGTCGACTCCATCCCCACCGCCAGTCCGGTGATGATGTTGGTGGCCGACCCGGTCTCCGAAGCCTGCGCGATCTTCCGCACCGGGCGCGCGCCGGTGTAGTACTCGGTCGTCAGCCCGATGAGGATGCCGACGAGGGTGCCCGCGAGGAGCGCCCAGAAGGGACCGAGCGGCGAGCGCGCGGTTGCGGTGACGGGGTCGATGATGATCATGTCCATCGACTTGATCACGAAGAACATGATCAGCAGGAAGAGCCCCGCCGCGATGAAGGTGACGTTGCGCAGCGCGGCTCCCGGTTCGGTGCGTTCCAGGAACTTCATGGCCGCGATCCCGATCACCGAGCAGAACAGCCCCACGAACACCGTGATGATGGGCAGCGCCACCGCCTCGACCTGGCTCGCCGCCAGCGTCGCCGCGGTCGCCCCGATCGCGATCGTCGCCACGATCGACCCCACGTACGACTCGAAGATGTCGGCCCCCATCCCCGCCACGTCGCCCACGTTGTCGCCCACGTTGTCGGCGATGGTGGCGGGGTTGCGCGGATCGTCCTCGGGAATCCCGGCTTCCACCTTGCCGACCAGGTCCGCGCCCACGTCGGCGGCCTTGGTGAAGATGCCCCCGCCCACCCGCGCGAAGAGCGCGATCGAGGACGCGCCCATGGCGAAGCCCGAGATGATCGCGGCGAAGCTGGGCAGGTCGTCCGTTCCCGGGATCGCGTCGGCGGCCAGGAGCCAGTACAGCAGACCGATCCCCAGCAGCCCCAGCGCGGCGACCGACAATCCCATGACCGCGCCCCCGAAGAAGGCGATCCGGAGCGCCTTGCCCTGCCCTTCGTCGTTGGCCGCGGCCGAGGTGCGCACATTCGCGCGCGTGGCCGCCTTCATGCCGAAGAAGCCCGCCAGCACGCTGCTCGCGGCTCCGGCCACGTAGGCAAGCGCGGTCGCCTGCCCGATCGCCAGGAAGAGGAGCACGGC
>JAPOOQ010000035.1 GCA_026713345.1 Gemmatimonadota bacterium
ACGAGATGCGGAACGCGCCGCCGTAGCGGTCGTCGAGGTGGGACTTGAAGAGCTGAATACGCCGACGGGCGATGAGGGCACGCCGTACCCGCCGGATCAGCTCCTCGGACTTTCCGCTGAACATGACGCCGGCGACAACCTCGATCCATCCGTGTCTTGCTCGGTGCAGCATTGGCCTTTCCCGTGTTCTGCATGACCTCCGACCGGCCCGCCCGCCGGAAAGGTAAGCAAAACCGACGCCCAGTGGCCTCTGACCGGTCGGCTTGCCGGGGCAGACGGGAGGGCCGAGCTTCAGAACCCATTGCAGAAAGACATAGTGGAGGTCGATATGCCATATGTGGACAATGTTCCTGATATCACAACAATCGTGTTCACAGTCGACATTGTCGCGCTGTTCATCCTGCTGGCGGGAATCGTCTGGTCCGTGGTGCGACCCGACCGCCGGATCTGGCCTCCGCCGGGGCGCCGCTCCTGGCAGTACGTCCTGACCTGGATCTGCTGCTTCGCGGCCTTGGCGCTCGGCGTGGCCCTGATGCTTCTTGACTGGAATTCCTGGCTCTTCGCGAGCGACCTCCGGCTCCTTCTCGGAATCCCACTGGCTCTGCTGGGGGGACTGTTGGCGGTCTGGGGGCTCGTCACGATCGGCTGGAGGAACTCGTCAGGCGTGAGCGATGGCTTCGTTGCCTCCGGCCCCTACCGATTCACGCGAAATCCGCAATACCTCGGTGACAACGTGCTGCTGCTCGGCCTGAGCATCGTCGCCAACTCGGAGCTCGTCTGGATCACCAGCGCGCTGCTCGCCCTGTCATTCATCATCGCGCCGTTGAGCGAGGAGGTGTGGCTGAAGGAGGAATACGACGCGGACTACGAGCACTATCGGCGAAACACGCCACGGTTTCTGTGAGGTTGGGCGGGTCGGGTGTCGCAGTTCGCGGCGGGGGAGCCGCGCAAGTCAGCCGCGTGACGGCCCCACCTCGTACAGTACGATGTACGGGATGTCCATCTCGGTCTTCCCGGTGCCCCACACCCGGTCCCCCTGTGCGGCCCTGAAGGTCACTCCGGGTGGCGCGCTCACTCTGAACTCGGGGGCGCCGTCCGGTCCGACAACGAGCCAATCGCTCACTTCGTCGTCTTCTCCTGACGCAGTCATCCGCAGCCACACACGCCCTTCGTGGGTGACGAACACGGTCGCAATCGGGGGATAGTAGTCGGGAATGATGGATCCCCGGATAACGGCGGCCCGCAGATTCGCGGGCACCTGCCGGCCGACTGTTTCGGGCAGCGCTTCCGCCGTACGCCGGAACATCGCGATTCCCTCTTCGATGTATGCTTCGCGGACATCAGCCGGGATCTCGCGCAGTTCGAAGTCCAGGGTGCTCTCGGCGGTCAGCCGGCCATTGAGGCCGTAGCGGCGGACAGCCACACGGTCGGGCAGGTCGATGTCCCAATCCACGACAACCACGCCGCTCCCGTCAGGCGACCGTGCAGGGACCGGCGGCGCGGCAACGAGTCTGTGGGCGAAGCTCCCGACCCCTTCGATCTCCATGGTGGTGCTCTCGAGAACGGAGGCTACGGTGTCGGCGCGGGATTCGTCGCGCGGCCCGATCGCAACGGCCATCCTCGCCCGCTGACCCTCGCCCGCTTCACCCGGCGGCCCGACGACCAGCTGCCGCCCCTCCGCAAGCGGCATCTTTGTCGCGTATCCCGAACCCATCTCCGGTTGGCCGGTGTTCGCGTCGGTCCTGATGTGCGCGCCGGTGGTATCGAAGAACGAAGTGCGGGCCGCGAACATGTCCTGCGCCCACAGGGTATCGCCGGCAAAGCCCGTTCTGTACAGATAGGAGAACTCGCCGGGTCCCGTTCCCCTGTTGCCGATGTATCGGATGAACTCGCCGACCGAGTCCAGCACGCGAATCCTCGGGTCGTTGCCGGGAACCACGAAGAGGCGTCCGGAAGCGTCCAGCATGAGGCGTGGTTCGGCCGCGAAGGTGAGCCAGTCGGGGACGTCAACGGCGTCGCCGAGCCGCAGCACTTCGCGCACCTCGCGGAGCGGCGCGTTCGCGGCATCCTGGCCGTGAGCCGGAGGGGCAGCCAGCGGGGCCAGGAAGAGCGCGAGAACCGTGGCCTGACGAGTAGACCGTGCGATGGCGGCGAAACGGGCGGGCGGCGTCAAGAGATTCATGGTGACTCCCGAGATCGGTTTCCAGGGTTGCGGTGGCGACCTGTCGGATAGACAACGAGGGATGGTGAAGGGTTGCCACCCGCAGGCACGACCGCAGCCATGGGTGCCGGCTCAGCGCGCCTCGCCAACACGGCGCCTCGCCGCTCTCGGTGCTCACGCGGGTTTATCCACGAGGGACTGCTGTCCGCTGACTCCGGCGGCAACCCTTTCCCCGGGCCAACTGTTAGGGGCATACTGGAGCCATTATCAGACGCGATCCGACCCGGCAGCCAGCGAGGAAG
>JAPOOQ010000036.1 GCA_026713345.1 Gemmatimonadota bacterium
CCGACGACGGCGACCCCCGCCGTTCCCAGCGCGGCCGCCCTGCGCGCGAACATCCTGCAGTACTCGAGTGGGTGCTTGCAGGTCAGGAAGGGGACCACGGTGCCGAAATCGGAGCCGTCGCCGAGGTTCGCGGCAAGGTGAGCCAGGCTCTCCTCCTCCGCGTCGCCGGCCGCGTCGTCGGTGAGCAGCACGAAGGTACCCTGCCGGGCGAAGCGCTGGACCGCGTGGTACATGTCGATCCAGAAATCCATGCTGCGCGCGGTGTCGAGGCCGCGGCGGGGCGGTCTGAGTTCCACGGCGGTCATCGGGCCGGGCCGGGCGAGGCGGGCGGCGAGATCCGTCATCCCCCGTCCCCCACCCCCACCGGCAGCCCGCCCGTCAGCACCTCCGCCCCATTGTCCGTGATCAGCACGTCGTCCTCGATACGGATTCCCGTGCCCTCGAGCTCCGGAACCCGCGGGCAGCTCCCCGGCGCAAAGTACAGTCCGGGCTCCACCGTGAAGACCATCCCCGGCTCGAACCGCACCGGACCATCCCTGCCCCGGTAGAGCCCCGGATCATGCGTGTCCAGACCCAGCCAGTGCGATGTCTGATGCGGATAGAAGTCCCGGTGGCGCCCTTCCGCGAGCACCTCCTCGACCGGCCCCGCCACCACCCCCATCCCCACCAGCCCCCCCGCGATCGCGCGGCTTGCCTCCAGGTGCACCTCCTCCACCGTCCCGCCCGGCCTGCACGCCGCCAGCGCCGCCCGGCGCGCTTGTTGCACCACCTCATGCGCCTCGCGGCGGGCCCCGTCGAGCTGCCCCGACGCCGGCACGGTCCGCGTGATGTCGGCCGCGTACCACCCGTATTCGGCCCCCGCGTCAACCAGCACCAGGTCGTCCGCCTCGATCCGCGACCCGTTCGCCGCATAGTGCAGCGTGCAGGCGTTCGCGCCGGCGGCCACGATCGTCGCGAAGGCGGGGCCCCCGGCTCCCCTGCGCCGGAACCCGCTCTCCAGCGCGGCCTCCACCTCCCACTCCCCCGCCCCCGCCTGCACCTCCGGCAGCGCGTCCCGGAACGCCTCCACCGTTATCCGCGCGGCCTTCCGCATGCGCGCGATCTCGGCCTCGTCCTTGCGCACCCGCATTCGGTCCAGCACGGCCCCCGGATCCGCCAGCACATGCGCTCCGGCCCCCCTTCGCGCCCGCTGCACACGTCCCCGGCGCAGAGCCTCCCGCACCACCCCGTCGCACCCGGCAGACGCCCCCAGGCGATAGTGGACCGTATCGCCGCCGGCAATCAGGCGCGGCCCCCGCTCGGCCAGCTGTCGCAACGGATGCACCGCGTCGGCGCCAAACCGCTCCTTCACTTCCTCCAAATCCAGGCGCGGCCCCATCCACAGCTCCGCCCTGGCATCGCGCTCCGGCACGAAGAGCACGAACCGGTCCTCGTCGGCAAAGCCCCGCAGAACCGCCACGCAGTTCGGCGCCGCCCAGCCGGTCGCGTACAGGAGCTCCGAGTCGGGGCGATAGCGGTACTCCGAATCGCCGCCCATGAATTGCACCGGGGCGGCAGGCAGGACCATGGATCCGCCCTCCAGCCGGGACAGGATGATCTCGCGCCGCGCTTGAAAGGGCAGCGGCGGCAGCTCGGTCATCTGCGCCCGGCTCCCGCACCCACTACGGCGTACTCCGCGGCCGCTGGTCGATCAGGTAGTGCACGAACCAGCTGCGGATCCGCTCCAGGCGGTCCACGAGCAACCAGGGTTCACCGGTCCGCGAAAGGCCGTGCGACGACCTGGGGTAGCGGACCAACTCCACCGGCACCCCCAGCTTCATCAGCGACACGAACCACTGCTCCCCGTCGCCGATCGGGGTCCGGTAGTCGTTCTCGCTGTGGATGATCAGCGTCGGCGCGACCACGTTCTCGACGTAACTGATCGGCGAGAGGCGGCGGTACAGGTCCCGCTGCTCCCAGGGGGTCCCGTAGAACTCGTACTCGGTCAGCCGCTGGGCGTCCGAGGTGCCCCACCAGCTTTCCCAGTTGGTGATCGAGCGCGAAGTGACGGCCGCGTGGAAACGGTCGGTGGTCGCGGTCAGCCAGTTGGTCATGAAGCCGCCGTAGCTGCCACCCGAAACGCCGAGCCGCGTCGGGTCGATCTGCGGATAGGCTGCAAGGGCCGCGTCGACGCCCGACAGATAGTCGTCGCGGTCCACGATCCCCCATTCGCCGCGGGTCGCGTACTGGAAGTCGTGACCGTACCCCGAAGAGCCGCGGGGGTTGGTGTAGAGGACGAAGAACCCGGCCTCGGAGAGCACGTGGAAGGTGGGGAAGAACGTGTTGCCGTACGCCGAGTGCGGTCCGCCGTGGACCTTGAGGATCATCGGGTAGGAGCCCCCCTCGTTGAACCCGACCGGCTTCACCACCCACCCCTGCACCTCGGTGCCGTCGTCGGAGGCCCACACGAGCTCCTCGGCAGGCATCAGCGACACCCGCGAGAGCCAGTCGTCGTTGAAGCCGGTGACCTTCTGCTCGGTGGTGCCGTCCGGCGACCCGAGGTAGAGCTCCGCCGGGGTGACGGCATCGGTGGCGGTGAAGGCCATCACGCTGCCGTCCGCCGAAAACGAGAACGACGACAGGCGCCGCGCGCCGTCCGTGACCTGCTCGACCGGCAGTCCCTCCCGCGCGCGGAAGAGGTGGCTGTCCCCCTCGATCCCGGCCGAGAAGACCACAGCGCCACCATCCGCGCTCCAGCTCGGCGAGCCCGGCCGCAGATCCCAGTCGGCGGTCAGGTTGCGGGGCTCGCCCCGGAAGTGGCCGTCCGGCCCGAGCTCGGCCAGGAGCAGGTCGGTCTGGCTTCCCCGGGCAGGGGTGGAGAGGAAGGCGATCGTGCTGCCGTCCGGCGACAGCGCCGGCGCGCTCTCCGTGCCCGGATTCGAGGTCAGCCGACGCACCGCTCCGCCACGGGTGTCCACGGCCCAGATGTCGCCGGTGTTCTCGGAGTTGAGCTCGTCGTCCTCGCGGTCGTTCCCGGTGAAGAAGATCACCCGCCCGTCCTCCGACCAGACCGGCGCGCCCGCGTTGAACGACAGCCGCGTGAGCTGCCGGGGCTCCCCGCCATCCGCGTCCACGACCATGATCTGGCGCTTCTGCTGCGTCAGGTAGTGGGGCTGGAAGGAGAGGCTGCCGTCCCGCTTGTAGCGGATCGAGGTGATCACCCTTCCGTCGAAGCGCTCGGCGTCGAGGGTGCGGCTCACCGCGTCGGGCGCGATCCACCCCTCCCGCTCGGCAGGCCCTTCCGCCTCTCCGGGCTCGTCGTCCCCCTCCGGCGCCTTCACGAAGGCGATCTGCGACCCATCCGGCGACCACACCGGGGGACCTTCCACCCCTTCGATGTGGAAGGCCTCGCCCGCGGGACGGTCCATGCGCAGGAACCAAACCGGGTTGGGATCGTCCCCACGGCGGGAGGAGAATGCGAGCAGCGAACCGTCCGGCGACCAGCGCGGACCGCTCGATTCCTCGTTGGCGGCGGTGACCGCGAAGGCCTCGCCGGCCGGCCGGCCGCCCGAGAGCGACTGCAGCCAGACTTCGCGGTGCCGTCGGTTCTCGTCCTCCACCACAGTGGTCACGGTGAAGGCCACATAGGCTCCGTTGGGAGCGACCGCAACCTCCCCGACGCCCACCAGCCGGTAGTAGTGCCCGGGAGTGTATCCGCCGTTCTGGGCGCGTACTCCGGCGGCGGTCCACCCGGCAACCACCAGGATCGCGGCCAAGGCGAGGAGAAGCCTGCGGAACCGTCGCGGTGTCATGCCTTTACCCCCATCCGGCCGCAACCAGAAACGGACGGGCAGCGGCCGGACGGCCCGTCCCGGGAAGAGCCTCCTGTCCCGGCAGCCGGCCAGGCCGGAGGCACGCACAGGGCAAGGTAAGGCAGGATGGCAAGGTTGCTCAAGTCGGATGTCCGCGCCCCGTCCCCGTGTTACCTTGCGGGTCACCGGACGGTCCCGGGAACCCATGGCCAGAACGCGCCCGCCCTTCGAGCGGCAATGCATCCCTCATTTCCGCTCCGTCCACCCGGCCACAATGTAGTGTGGGCTTTACGAAATGTAATGTTCTCTTTACCTGCTCGCCCGACCTGCCTGCTCCTCGCCGTCCTCGCCGCCCTCGCCGGCCCCACGAATGCAACCGCCCAGATCGTCCGTGGACGCCTTGTCGGCCTCCAGGGCTCAGAAGGTGTCGGGGGCGCGATGATGACCCTCGTGGACGGCGAAGACCGGCGCCTGGCCAGCACCCTGACCCGCGCCAGCGGCCTCTTCGAACTCGAGTCGCCGGCGGCGGGTCGGTACCGCGTGAAGGCGGAACGGATCGGGTACGCGACCACCTGGTCGGATCCATTCGACATCGCGGCCGGGGACACCCTCACCATCCGGATCGACGTGGTTGTGCAGGCAATCTCGCTGGCTCTACTGGGCCCCCGATGCCGCCGTGCTGCTCTCCGACCCCTTCCTCGACACGCACTGTTTCCGGCTGCGCCGCGACGAAGACCGCGCG
>JAPOOQ010000037.1 GCA_026713345.1 Gemmatimonadota bacterium
AAGATCAGCTCCCCCCTGGCGAATCCGGGCGCCGGCCGAAGGTCGCACGCTCCCGCGGCCATGGTGACGGCGGCGCAGCCGGTCAACCAGGTGAGAAGTGAAGAACGCCGTGTCTTGAACCGCGTCATTTTCCTCGCTCTGAGGTCCTCGCCCATCCGGGCACTTCCACGAAATGACTGTAAATAAGATCGCTGATTTGGCGCGCGGATTCTAGCGGCGGAGCCGCTGCGGGGCAACCGGGGGTGCGACCGGGGGTCAACGGTAGACATCCAGATCCGCCGCCGAGACCACCCGCCCCGTGTACCCGGCCTCGCGGATCTCGCGGAGGAGGTCCTCGTCGGTGGCGCCCCAGTAGAGCTGGTGGTACAGGACCAGCAGTCCCGGCCGTGCCCGATTGGCGATCCCGGCGAGCTCGACGGTCGAGGTGTGGGAGTCGGCGTGGTAGCGCTGCCACTCCGGAGGCCGGTTGCGGAAGGCCTCCGCCGAGTAGACCTCGTGGACAAGGATGTCGCAGCCGTTGCACGCCTCCACGAGCGACTCGCTCGGGCGCGCGTCCCCGGAGATGACGATGGTCCTGCCGCCGGCGTCGAAGCGGTAGCCGAGCGGGTGGGTCCAGGAGCCGTGCAGAACGGGGATGGCGGTGACGCGCACGTTCTCGTCCTCGTAGACATGGCCGCCGGTGGTCTCGGTGACGGTCGCGCGGTAGGCATCCGGGTTGGCCTCGCGGGGCTCGAGGCCGGAAAGGCGGATGTGGATGTCTTCCCGCCAGGCCTCCTCGATGTGCGCGGCCATGTCGGCGGTGCCGGGGGGGCCGAAGATGGTGATCGGGCCCGGGCGGTCCAGGACCCACGGGGACAGGATCACGTCCGGGAGGCCGACGGTGTGGTCGGAGTGGAGGTGGGTGATGAAGAGGTGGTCCAGGCCGGGGGCTTCCAGCGCGGGCATCCCGTGCTCGGCGGCCGCGGCGGCGGCGCGGCGAACGACGCCGGGCCCCGCGTCCACGAGGTAGGCCCGCCCACCCGCGACGACCGCCAGGGCCGGGCCGGAGCGGGCCGGGTCGGCGTTGGGCGTTCCGGTGCCGAGGATGACGACGCGCGCCGTGGGGTCGGGGGCGGTGGAGGGGCGCTCCTGGGCGGGGAGGCGGGGGGCGGGGGCCGCGAGCATCGCAAGAATCGCGGTAGCGTGGAGGAATCGTCGCATGTGAGAACGGGTCCGTGGCTGTGGTGACGGGGCCGGGCGCGGCATTCGCTCCGGGTTGGAGGCGCGTCGCGCGATCTGTCCAACAGCTTGACCTTGCGCGGCGGACCTCGCTAGATCATAGGTCGCCGTGACGTAGTAGCAACGCTGAACACCGAGGCTTGGCCGATGAAAAGCGCAATGACGGGCATCTCCTGGCTCCTCATTCTGTCCGCCGGCACCGGGTGCGTCTCGTACCGGCAGGTCGGCGTCGACGAAATGGCGTCGCAGCAGAGCGTTCGGCTCCAGCTCACCGCCGAGGAACTCGCCAGGCATCTCAGCTTTGCGGATGTCGACCGCCGAACCGTGAGCGGCCGTTTCGTGGACCTGCAGGGGGACTCCGCGATCTTCGTCCTCACCACTCCGGTGGCACACCAGCAGGTCATTCTGCCGTTGGCTTCGATCGTCGTAGCCGAGCGCAGGGACCCGGATCATGTCCGCAGCATCCTGCTTTCCTCGGCGGTCGTGGGCGGCGTCGCCACGCTGGCCTATCTCGGCTTCGAAGGGAACCAGAATACCGATCCCGACGGCCCAGGCGAAGTGATCGACCAGTTTGCTCCCGTCTTCAGACTCGTGATCCCTATCGGGCGGTAGGATGGTCCCGCGCATGAGATCCCGCCGCCGACAGTCGGCTCGGAGTGGAAAAAAATCGGCCCCGATACGTGCGGCATCGGCCCCCACCCTTGCGGCAACCGTCGTATTTTGGAATCCTTATTCGCCGGGGACGCAGTGGCGTTCCCGTTTTTTCCTCGTTACCTGGAGGCACAATGTCCCCAACGAACTTTCGCCGGGCGGCCGTGCGAGCCGCCCTCCCCACACTGCTGGCCGGCGCTCTGGTCACGACGGTCCCCGCCCTGATGGAGGCGCAGCAGACCGGTACGATCACGGGCACGGTGCGCAGCGCGACCAACGGGCAGCCGCTTGCGGGCGCCCAGGTGTCGATTCCGGCCATCAACGCCGGGATCCTCGCCAACAACGTGGGCCGCTACCTCATCCCCAACGTTCCGGTGGGTACGCACACCGTTTCGGTGACGTTCATCGGCTTCGAGACCGTGACCGCCGAAGTAGCGGTGACGGCCGGAGGAGCGGTGGTCCAGAACTTCGAGATGCGTTCCGAAGCAATCAGCCTGGAGGGCGTCATTGTCACCGGTACCGCCGGGGCGGCCCGGAGGCGTGAGATCGGCAACTCGGTCAGCCAGCTCAACTCGGGGGAGTTCGAATCCTCCCCCGTGGTCAACGTGGCCGACATCCTGCAGGGCCGCGCGCTGGGCGCCACCGTCCTGACGAACGGCGGCCAGGTGGGCGCCGGCTCCACGATCAAGCTGCGGGGCAACAACTCGGTGTCCTTCAGCAACTCTCCGCTGGTGTACGTCGACGGCGTGCGCATTCGCGAGAGAGGCATGGTCCACGCCCAGGAGGCGAACCAGCAGCGGAACCCCTTCGACGACATCAACCCCGCCGACATTGAGAGGATCGAGACGATCAAGGGCGCCGCGGCCACCACCCTGTACGGGACGGAAGCCGCGGGCGGCGTGATCCAGATCTTCACCAAGCGCGGCGTGGCGGGCGCCCCGGCGTGGTCGCTCACGATCGACCAGGGCCTCAACACCCTCGGGCACATCGGCCCCTCGGCGGACGTCAACCCGACCGGCCTGGGCATGAACAACTGCAACTTCACGGGTGACGACAACTTCCCTTCCGGCGATCCGATGTTCCCGGCCGACCCGAGCTGCCCCGAAGGCGGCGACTGGCTGAAGAACGGCGCGGTCCAGAACTACAACCTGTCGGTTCGCGGCGGTGCCCAGCGGATGAACTACTTCATGTCCGCCAACTGGGGGAACGAGGAAGGCGTGTTCGACACCGGGATCGACGACAACGGCGTCGCCCGTCCCACGCAGGGCGTCGAAACGTGGAGACTCCGCGGCAACTTCGCCTTCGCTCCCAGCGACGCCATGGACGTCCGCTTCAACACGTCCTATGCCCACCGTGACATCACCTGGGTGCCGGACGGGAACAACGCGGAAGGGCTTCTGCTGAACGTTTTCCGTGGCGGCAGCGACTACACCAACGACTCGGACGGCAAGCTCCTGGACATGGGCGTCAACAACATCGCCGATCACTTCACGAGCGGGATGAACGTCACCTGGACGCCGATGGACGGAATGAGTCACCGGGTCAACGCGGGGATCGACTGGAACCGGGACACCTACTTCGAGAACCGGCCCTGGGGCTACTTCTACGTCCAGGGCGGCAACCGCGAGACCGTCGAGCGGACCTACCGCTACCTGACGCTCGACTACGCCGGCCAGTACGACAACGAGATCTTCGGCCTGTCCTCGTCCTTCTCGGTTGGCGGGCAGCTGTACAACAACTTCATTACGGGTACATCGGGAGACGGCCGGGACTTCGCCGGCCCGGGCGCCAAGGTGCTGCAGTCCGGCGCGATCACCTCGGCCTCCGAGGCGAACAGCACGGTCACCAGCGGCGGGTTCTTCCTTCAGGAGGTTCTCGGCCTGTCGGACAAGCTCTTCCTGACCCTCGGTCTGCGAGTGGACGGCCACTCCACCTTCGGCCAGGACTTCGGGCTGGAGCAGTATCCGAAGGCGTCGTTCTCGTACGTGCTTTCCGACGAATCCTTCTACCCGGCCTCATTCGGGACCCTGAAGCTCCGCGGAGCCTTCGGGGAATCCGGCAAGGCCCCGGGGCTGTTCGACGCGACGCGAACCTGGAGTTCGGTGGCCGGCGACAACGGCAGTCCCGGCGTGACCCCCTCCAACCTCGGCAACCCGAATCTGGGACCGGAGCGGACTCGGGAGTGGGAAGTCGGATTCGAGGGAACCACCTTCAACGACCGCATCACCTTCGAGTACCAGTACTTCGATCAGAACACCTTCGATGCGCTGATCAATGTGGTGCAGCTGCCCTCGGGCGGATTCGTGGGTAACCAGCTGGAGAACGTGGGCCAGGTCACCAACGCGGGGCACGAAGCTTTCGTGGGCGTCAACCTGTTGGCGACGAACGACGTCATCTGGGATACCAGCCTGCGCATGTCCACCAACCAGTCCCGAGTGATCGACCTCGGGGGCCTGGAGAGCATCAACCTCGGTTGGCGCAACTACGTGCGGGCACCGGTCGTATGCACCGCCGACCTGGCCAATCAGGTCGACTTCGACGGCAACGGCTTCATCGGCCAGGGCTGCGACGTCGGCGAGAAGGTCTACTTCCCGCTGCCCGCATTCTGCCACGACCGGGTGCAGAACCCGGACGAGGTCGGTGCGCCCGTCTATGAGGAACAGTGCCTGGGTCCCACAACCCCGACCACGACGTATGGGATCGGGACCAGCGCCACCTTCTTCCAGCGCCTCACCGTCGATGTCCTCGGCGAGGGCATGGGTGGACAGTGGCTGTCTTCGGGGACCGCGTATCAGAACGCGCGGCGCCAGGTCTGGCCGCTGTGTCGCGAGACCGTCGCGGCGATCGCGGACGGCCGGCAGGATCAGCTGACGGCTGGCGAGAGAGCGCTCTGTGACCGCTCGGTGGTGCGCTACGGGATGTGGACGCAGCCCTCCGACTTCTTCAAGGTGCGCTCGGCTTCGGTCAGCTACCGGCTGCCGGATGGCTGGCTGCCGGGGCAGATTCGGGGCGCGACCGTCCGCCTGCAGGGCCGGAATCTGCTGACATTTACGGACTTCGAAGGTGTCGATCCGGAAGCGTTCGAAGACGGGTCCGCCGAGGTGCTCTTCAGGCAGGAGTACTACAACCTGCCACCCATGCGGAGCTTCCTGCTTTCCGTCAAGGTCGACTTCTAGGATCGGGAGAACAGATAAATCATGAAAACGAGAAAAACCCAAGGACTTTTCCTGGGCGCCCTCCTGGCGAGCTTCGCGCTCACCGGTTGCGGCGACGGCAGCATCTTCGACGTCAAGAACCCGGGTGCGATCCTGGACGACGACCTCAATACCGTCGCGGGCGTGCGGTCGCTGGTGACGGGAATGTCCTCCGACTTTTCGGTGTCGTACGACAACCTTTCCTTCATGACCGCGATTCTGTCCGACGAGATCGTCGGGTCGGGAAGCTACTTCTCGACCGGACGGTACCGGAGGGGACTCTTCGATTCAGAAGACGCGAACTCCTTCTGGGGCGGCGTGCAGAGAGCACGCTGGGTAGCGGAGGCCGGCCTCATCCGCATGGCCGGAATCGAGGGCTACCAGTTCGACGGAAACGCCGAGACGGCCCGGGCCCACCTCTTCGCGGGGCTCGCCAACCGCTGGTTCGGCGAGAACTTCTGTCAGACGGTGTTCAGCAAGCCGTATGGCGAGGAGAACCCCGGACCCGGTGGCGAGATGGACACCGGTGACGCAATGGACAGGAACGCCGCGTTCAACAGAGCCATTCCGCTGCTGCAGAGGGCGGTTCAACACGGTACCTCGGCAGGCACGTCGGACATCGCGACCGCAGCCGAAGGCGCGCTGGCCCAGGTGTATCTGGGACTGGGCGACATGGGCAACGCGGTGGCGCACGCCGCCAGGGTGCCCACGGATTTCGTCTTCGCGGCGGCCTATTCGTCCAACTCTCCGCGTGAGACCAGCCAGATCTGGAACGAGACCCACGGTCGACACGAGATCTCGGCGTGGATGACGCTTGCGGGCACCGTTGGGGCTGGCGATCCGCGCACCCCGTGGACCGACTGTTCCGATGCATCGGCCGGCTGTCCCAGCGGCAACGGGGCCGATGGCACCACCACGCACTACCGTCAGGAGAAGTACTCCACCCGCGACGATGACATTCCCCTTGTGAAGGGGACCGAGATGCGGCTCATCGAGGCGGAGGCCGCGCTGATGGCGGGCGATCTGAACGGCGCCATGGCCAAGATCAACGAAGCGCGCGCGCACCACGGCCTGGAGCCGCTCGAGTCGGACGGTACGATCGGGACGATCACGGGCGGTGAGAAGGGTGGGGCCAACCTCACTTCGATGTCCGGGTGGGACATCCTCGACCGCGAGCGCCACCTCACGCTGTGGCTGGAGGGCCGCCGACTGTGGGACCTGCACCGCTGGGATCACCCTCACCTCGACGGGGGCGGGGTCGTCTACGAGGCGACCGTGGCCCGCAGGGCGTCGTGCATCCCCATCTCGCTGAACGAGTGTCAGGTCAACGATAAGGTGGCGAACAACTGCTTCAGCGTTTAGAGGCACAGGCCACACGATGACCGGAACCGCCCCCCGGAGCACTGGCCCTGGGGGGCGGTTTTGTGTCGGGGTGCTGCTGGCGCTGGCCGGCGGCCTCCCCGCGTCCGCTTCGGCGCAGATCAAGGTGGAGGGCGAAGTCCTCGACGCGGCGACCGGTCTGCCCGTGACGGGGGTGATCCTCCACCTTCCCGATCTGAAGAAGGGCACCATCACCGACGAGCTCGGCTACTTTTCCCTCGACTCGCTGCCCGAGGGGCCCCTGCTGGTGGCGACGCATCACCCCGGGTACGTGGCGCTGCTGGAAAAGGTGCCGGTGGTCGCGGGCGAGACGTGGGTGCTGCGCCTCACGCCCAGCCCGGTCGCGCTGCCTGGAGTGGAGGTGGTGGGGCTTCGCAGCGAGGAGCTGGAAGCGCGCCGGACCGGACGCCGCTCCGACTTCATCGGGCCGGAAGCGGTGGCCGACGCGGCCGACCGCACCAACAAGCTGCTGGAGGTGCTTCGCAGCAAGGCGCCTCCGCGGCTGCAGATCCGGCAGCAGGGCGGCCCCGGGGGGGTGAAGTTCTGTATCCAGTCGTCTCGGCGGCGGCCATCGGTGCAGGAGCTATTGGACCTGGGTACCGGGTGCTACCCGGTGCTGCTGGTCCTGGACGGGGTCGTCATCTACTCGCCGCCGGCGGTTGCCCAGATGGCGGCGATGGATGGGGCGCTCCCCGAGCATGTGGCCGCGCTGCTCCTCAACCAGAACCCGCAGGAGATCGCCAGCATCCGCGTCCTGACTCCATCGGACGGGTTCTTCCGGTATGGCGAGGCGGGCCGGCTTGGGGCGGTCGAGATCAAGACGAAACATCCGGGCAGGCCGCGCGGCCGGTAGACACTGAATGCGCCCGCTGCTGATTCCCTGCGCCATCGCCGTGGCGCTCGCGGCGTTCCTGATCGATCCGGGAGTACGCGGCACGCCGGGTGCCTTCTGGACGTTTGTCGTTGCCGCGGCGGGGATCCTCGCGTGGACCGGCTGGCTGTATGCGGCGCGCCGCAGCAGCGGCGAGAAGCTCGACCTGCAGCTCGTCATCCGCACGCCCCACTGGATGCAGACGCTCGCGCAGGGGGCGCTGCTCGTGTGGTGGGGCACGTTCGTCGACATCGTGCAGCTGTGGGCCCCGATGATCCTCGCCCAGCTGCTGCTCGCGGTCGCGGTGGAGGGGCTGTTCGCCTGGACCCGCCGCGGCCGCTATGCAATCGGCCTGGGCGTCGTGCCGGTGATCTTCAGCGTCAACCTCTTCCTCTGGTTCACCGGTCCGTGGTTCTTCTTCCAGTTCGCGATGGTGGTGCTGGTGTACGCGGGCAAGGAGTTCATCCGCTGGCAGCTGGACGGGCGCTCGCGGCACATCTTCAACCCGTCGGCGCTGGCGCTGTCGGTGGCCTCGGTGGCGCTGATCGTGACGGGCTCGACGGAGATCACGCTGGGGATCGAGATCGCTCAGAGCCAGTTCATCCCGCCGTACATGTTCCTGGTCATCTTCCTGGCAGCCGTTCCCGCGCAGCTCCTCTTCGGCGTGGCGATGATGACGATGCCGGCGGTGCTGACCATTTTCGGCTTCGGCCTGCTCTACCAATCGGTCACCGGCATCTACTTCTTCTACGACGCCTACATCCCGGTGTCGGTGTTCCTGGGACTGCACCTTCTCTTCACCGACCCGGCGACGTCGCCCCGTTCGGACGGCGGCCGGATCATGTTCGGCCTGATCTACGGCACCGGGGTCATCGCGAGCGCCGCCATGCTCGATGCCATCGGCGCGCCCAACTTCTACGACAAGCTCCTTCCGGTTCCGATCCTGAACGTCCTCGCCCCCCGCCTCGACCGCGCGGCGAACTTCCTGGGCGAACGGCTGCCGGCGCTGATCGGCAGGCTGCAGAACCCCGCCACCGCCCGCCGCCGCTTCGCCACGGTCGCGCTCTGGGCCGGTACCTTCACCGCGATGAGCTTCACGGGTGGGATCGGCGACAACCACCCGGGTCAGTACTACCCCTTCTGGCGCGGCGCCTGCGAAGCGGGCAACGAGCGCGCCTGCAACTACTCCGGGGTCATGCTGCAGAACTTCTGCGACCTGGGTTCCGGGTGGGCCTGCAACGAGTTCGGCGTGCTCCTGGTGGCGCTGGACCGCAATTTCGTGGGCGCCGCGGGCGAACTCGAGCGCTCATGCAGGCTGGAGTACGGTCCGGGCTGCGAAAACCTGCGCGGGCTGGCGAGCGGCGACGAGCGTTTCGCGCAGGGGGCGGCGGCATTCCAGCGCGGGGACCCGCCCGCCCGGGAGCTGCCGATCGTGCTGCGCGGGAGCAAGGGGCCGGTGCGGGAGCGGGATCCCGACGCGCTGAGGGCGCTGGGGTGTGAGCGGGGGTGGGTGGCGATGTGCTGACGCCCGAGGCGGACGTCGAAGCCCATCACCGAGTTGTAAAGCAAACCTCACAGAATGTAATGTTCTGTTGACACGAAGGGCGCGCCGAGAGAGAGAGACTAACCCGGCGCGCCCCGTGACCAGCGCTCTGAATTCAGTCCCGATCCCTCACCCTCTCGGCCGCTCCGCGAGCAGCTCCAGCATATCCACGTTCCACTGGTCGTCGCCCAGCAGGTGCTTCACGAAGTACTCTGCGCGGAGCCAGAACCAGTAGTTGCTCATGTTCCCGAAGCCGTGGCGCTGGCCGGGGAAGATGAAGAAGTCGAAACGCTTGTTGGCCTGGATCAGCGCCTGCGCCATGCGGAAGGTCCCGGCGTGGTGGACGTTGTTGTCGACGTCGCCGGTGGTCAGCAGCAGGTGTCCCTTCAGGTTGGCCGCAAGGTCGGAGTTGCGGTCGATGTCGTACTCGAATCCGGTCACCACGCCCGCGGAATCCTTCACCTCCTTGACCCCGTCGTGCTTCTCCGACCAGTTGGCGTTGTAGACGTCGTTGTTGTGATTCCCGGCTGACGAGACGGCCACCTTGAAGAACTCGGGGTAGACGAGCATGGCGGCGGTGGACATGAAGCCGCCCCCGGAGTGCCCGTAGATCCCCACGCGGTCGACATCGATCCAGGGGTGCCGGTCGGCGAGCTGCTCGATCCCGACCTTCTTGTCCTCGAGTCCGTAGTCGCGGAGGTTGCCGTAGCCGTAGTTGTGGTACCACTTCGACCGGTCGGGGTGCCCGCCGCGGTTCCCGATCGTGACCACGATGAAGCCGAACTGGGCGAGCGCCTGCTCGGTCGAGTTGAGCGAAAAGGACTTGGAGACGGATTCGGTCTGCGGCCCGGGGTAGACGTAGGCGACGATCGGGTACTGCTTCGCCGGATCGAAGTCGTACGGCTTGTACATCACGCCATAGATGTCCGTGACCCCGTCGCCGGCTTTCACGGAGTAGATCTCGGGAAACTCGTAGCCGGCGTCCTCAAGCGCGGACATGTCGGCGGTCTCCAGGTCCATGATCTTGCGGCCCGAGGCGTCGAAGAGCGCGCTCGCCGGAGTGGTGTTGACGCGCGAGTAGTTGTCGACGAAGTAGAGCCCGCCGTCGGACGCGCTGGCCTGGTGGTCGTAGTTGCCGGGGTTAAGCAGGGTCGTGCGGCTGCCGTCGAGCGCGACCCGGTACATGTGCATGTAGTAGGGATCCTCGCCCTCTTCGCGCGCATTCCCGCGCACCAGGGCGTACCCGTCCTCCTCGTTCACCTCTATGAGCGCATCCACGTGCCACGGCCCCTCCGTCAGGCGGTTCCGCACGGTCCCGTCCGGCGCGTAGCGGTACAGGTGCGCCCAGCCGTCGCGTTCCGACCACCAGATGAGGTCGCCGTTGTCGAGCCGTTCGGGGGTCTGGTGCTCGACGTAGGTGTTGAGGCGCTCCTCGATCACCACCGTCACCTCGCCGGTCGCGGGATCGGCGCGCAGCACGTCCACGCGGTGCTGGTCGCGGCTGCGGCGGTAGAAGTAGAGCTCGTTGCCCTGGTCGGAGAGCCACCTGGACTGCCGGATCGCGTTCGGATCGAAGCCGCGCGGGAAGCTGAAGTCGGTGAAGACGCCCATGCGCTGGTCCTTCCAGCGATCGTGTTCGATCTGGCTCATCTCGCGCGCCTCCATGTCGAAGACGTGCAGCGCGACCTGGGTGACGTTCTCCTCGCCCGGCATCTCGTAGCGGTAGCTCTCCAGCTTCGGCCGCGTGTTCCCCACGGCGTGCACCACCCAGAGGTGGGCGACCTCCCGGCGGTCGCTCCGCGTCATCGCGAAGTAGCTGCCATCGTGCGACCAGGAGATCCCCGGCGACTGGCGCTTCTTGTGCTCCTCCTCCGTCTCCTCGTCGTTCGCGCCCCGCCCCTGCGACCCCCAGCTGAAGTCCTTCTCGCCGTCGGTTGTGAGCTGGATCTCCTCCACCTCGACCGCATCCTCCGCCTCTTCCGCCTCGTCACCCGTCTTGCCGTGCCGCGCTTCGCGGATCCTCTCGTAGTCCTCGTAGCTGATCATGTACAGGTTGAATTCGCGGCTGAAGACCACCCACGTCGTGTCCGGCGAGATGCTGGCCCAGAACGGATGGGACCGCGGCTCCTCGTAGTCCTCGAGTTCGCGAAGGGTCTGCGTCGCCACGTCGTATTCGAAATGGTGCACCTTGCGGCGCGTCTGGGGCCGGCGCGGCGCCCGCTGCTCCTCGTCCTCCTGATCCTCCTCGACCTCTTCTTCCTCGTCCTCCTCGACCACCTCGTCCTGGGACGATGTCACCTCGAACTGGATCGTGCCCTCGTTGATGAAGCGGATGCCCCGGATCGGCAGGTGCTGCGCGTCCCACGGGTCGCGCGTGATGCGGGTCAGCTCGGCGGCGATCCGGTCGTTGTCGAAGATCTCGGTCTTCGTGCCGCGCTCCGGGTCGACCAGGTAGTAGTTGGTGCCGGCGGAGCTCTCCCACTGGTACCAGAACTTCTGCGTGTCCCCGACCCACCGCGGCTGCACGCGGGTCGAATGGAGGAGGTCCCCGACGCGGTAGGGGGCGAAGCGGGCGGCCAGCTCGAAGTTGGCGGACCCGGGGCCCATGACCGGGATCGAGCCGGGCTCCTGGGCACTCGCGGTATCGGCGGTGGGCGCCAGGGCGAGGGCGGCGGTCGCGAAGGTGAAAGCGACGAGCGCGGTCCGGGTGATGGAGGAGGTGGTGCGGGGAGTCATGTCGGTCTCCGTTTGCAGGTATGCGGTGAGCGCCCCGGACCCGACGAGCGCGGCTGGGGCGGGATCGAGCTGCGGGCCGTCCGGGATTCCAACAGTGAAATGGCGGGAGCGGCCGCTCCCGGTCAAGTGAAGGGCGCCCGACTGGACGCGCCGGATGCCCACAGGGCCTACTCGCCCGGCTCCTCCTCCTCCGGAATCAGACGGAACGCCTCAATCAGCTCGGGGTCGGTCTCCGTTCCCAGGACCCGGCCGGCCATGTACTGCCCGATCACGGGTCCGAACTTGAAGCCCTCGGCCGATCCGCCGCCGGCGAACCAGACGTTGTCGAAGTCCGGATGATGGTCGAAGAAGAAGTTGCCGGTGGCCGAGATTTCGTAGTGGCAGGCGCGGGTTTCGCTGATCGGCGCCTCCGCCAGCCCGGGGAAGCGCTGTGTGACGAACGCGCGGGGCCGCTCCAGCTCCTCGGGCTCCAGCCAGCGGCGGCTGGTGTCGGGATCGGTATCGGCCTCGCCCCCGCCGCGCCCGCGCCCGCCGGTGCGGACACGGAAGCCGCGGTTGTCCGGCCCGAGGGCGGGCCACCCGGTCACGCCGGGGAAGTTGTAGCTGGGCAGGTTCGGGAAGCTGAAGCTGTTGTCGCCGGGAGGAGTCCGGAAGTAGGCGACGTGACCGATGGGGATTCGCACCCGTTCGCCCATCAGTTCCGGGAACGCCTTCGGGAACCACGGACCGAGCGCGAAGACGTAGGTGCCCGCGGAGAGCGACTCGTCCGGTTCGAGCTGGAGCGCGCCGAGCTGGCGATCGCTCACCGGACCCATCGCCGCACGCGCGATCTTCACCTCGCCGCCCTCGTGCCGGAAGACCTGCGCCACCGACTCGATCGCCCGCCGCGCCCGCACGACCCCGGCGTCCTGCTCCCACAGCGCGACGGTGATGTCGGTCACGTCGATCACCGGCCAGCGCCGGCGAATCTCGTCCGCGTCGATCACCTCGTAGCGCACGCCCGTCTCGTCCCAGTTGTTGCGGACGCTCTCCATGAAGTCGGTCCACTCGTCCCGCATGATCAGGTCGGAGGTGGTGAAGAACACGCGGGGAAGGAGCATGTCCTGCCAGCGCTCGTCCCACGCGCCCCACATCTCGATCGCCTGCCTGGCCCACCGGACCCACTGGAGGCTGGTGCCCCGTCCCCCGTAGCCGGTGCGGACGCCGCGCGTCTCGCCCCCGGAGGTCGCGCGGGAATTGCCGGGGCCGTACTGGTCGATCAGCGTGACCTGGGCGCCGGACTGCTGGAGGTTGAGCGCCGTCCAGGCACCGAAGGCGCCGGCCCCCACCACGGCGATGTCCGGCGTCTGCCGGGTACGGATCCAGGGTGCGCTCCGCCCGGTGACGCTCGTAGCCGGCCCGTCTCCCGTCGCCGCTCCCGCTGGCTGCGTCCCACCACCTGCGAGAACCGCGCCGGCCCCGGCGACGGCCGTCTTCACGAACCTGCGGCGATTCAGTCCCTTACCGTTCTTGGCCATTCACATGCTCCCGTTCCAGGTGTGCTCGGGTCCCCGGTGAATCAGCCCCCCGAAGCCGGCGCGATCCGCACCTCCCGCATCGGCGAGTCGGCGGAGAGCTCCGAAGTGCCGGCTTCGTGCCCGTTAAGGCTCAGGATGTACGACACTACGTCCAGGTAGGCCTGCTCCTCCAGTCCCCCCGGGTTGTTGTCGGGCATCGTGGAGCGGACCGTCCGATAGAATGAATACACGGTCCGCCGTCCCCAGTTGGACTGGAACAACCTTCCCCGGAACTCGTTGTTGGTGTGGCACTCCGCGCAGAGCTCGTCGAAGCTGACCTTGCCCCGGTCGGCTTGCGATTCGGTGAAGATGCCGGCCGGAGCTTCGGTCGCGGTGGTGGTATCGGTCTCGGCCGGCGGATCGGAAGTCTGCTCGGGCGCGACGGGCGTCGCCTGAACGGGGGTGGCCGGGGCGGGGGGATCGGCCGCCGTTTCGGCCGGGCCACGAGCCGCGCATCCCGCAACCAGAAAGGGGAGCGCGACAAAGGCGGCGGGCACAAACGCACGCCGCCGGGGTATCCTAGGGTACACCATGGACCGAAGCCCCTCCTGTGCGCTAGTCTATCACTCCGGCACGTGACGCGCCGGTTCGGAAAACCAATATAGAGGAATAAGCATTATGCATGGTCGAGCACCAGTTTCGGCAACCCTCGCGGCAATCGTCCTGCTCATCGGCGCGTGCGACAGCCGCCCCCTGGCGATGGGCGATGTCAACGCGATCATCATGACGGCTTCACCCGACCTCTGGGCCCACGTCGGCGACGAGCTGCTCGACCGCATTGAGGCGAGCGATGTCTTCACGGTTCGCGACGAGCATGCCTTCCGGGTCATGTACCAGGATCCGAACGACGAGCCGTGGGTCAGGGTGCGGCTGCTCAAGCAGCAGCTGGTTGTCGGAACGGCGTCGGATCCGTGGGTGGCTCAGGTTCTGGAGGAGGTCGGCGCCGACGAAGGGGCGCAGGTCGGCACCGCTGACAATCCGGGTGTTGTTCAGGTGGAGGATGTCTGGTCGCGAGGCCAGCTGGTGACGGCCCTGGTCCTCCCTGAAGACGCCGGGGCGGTCGCCGCTGCGGAAATGGTGCGGCAATCGATCCCCGGGCTCCGCGAGCTCTTCGACGCCCAGTACAGGGAGTGGGTGACCGCCAGGATGTTCGTGACCGGGCGGGACTCGGCGCGGGCTCGGATGTTGGCTGAAGAGCACGGGTTCAGCATGATGCTGCCCGAGGTGTACGAATACGAAGCGAATGAGTCGGTGCACATCTTCATCAACGACAACCCGGACCCGTCGGAGCTGATCCGGCAGTTCGCGGTCACATGGCGGAGCACCACGGCGGAGGAGATTACCGCGGAGGCGCTCCTGGAATGGCGTTCCCGGGTCGTCGAATCCTACGATTTCCCGCAGGTGGTGAACACGGACCACTTGATCGAGGGGCGGGAGGTAGTCGGTGGCAGGCGGGTGCACTCGGTTCAGGCGATCTGGCAGAATCCGCCCGGGACGTACCCCGCGGCGGGCCCATTCATCACCTGGGCGGTTGAATGCCCGCAGCAACAGCGGACGTATCTGGTCGACGCCTGGCTGTACGCGCCCGAGAAGGACAAGTACGAATACATGATCCAGCTGGGCGTGATCATGGATTCGTTCCGGTGTGGAGGGGATTGAAGGCGCCCACGGGGCATCCATCCCTCACCACCCAACAACCGTGGACAAAATCCCCGCGGAGTTCTCGCGCGGATTTGTCACGGACTGCTAGATTCGAAGGGAAGCAGCGTGGATTCACCTCTCGCCCCCCAGCCAAGGCGCCATTGTCCTTCGTCCATCTCCACACCCACTCCGAATACTCGCTGCTCGACGGCGCGAATCGCCTCTCTGACCTGGTCCGCAAGGCGCAGGAGTTCGAGATGCCCGCGCTGGCGCTCACCGACCACGGCTGCCTCTACGGCGCCTGGAACTTCCAGAAGCTGGCCCGCAAGGAAGGCGTCAAGCCGATCATCGGGATGGAGGCGTACGTGGCGCCCGGCGACCGGCGCGAACGGACCCGCTCCGGCCAGGGCGGCAAGGCGCACTACCATCTGGTTCTGCTGGCCCGTGACGCGGAGGGCTATCGCAACCTGATCCGGCTGTCGTCGATCGGGTACACCGAAGGGTTCTACTACCGCCCGCGGGTGGACCGTGAGACCCTCGCCCGCCACTCGGACGGCCTGATCGTGACGTCGGCGTGCATGGCCGGCGAGCTGGCGCGCCACCTGACCGCCGGCAACGACGAGAAGGCCCGCGACGTCGCCGACTGGTACGCCAACGCCTTCCCGGACCGCTACTACCTGGAGGTGCAGGCCCACGGGACGCCGGGGCAGGCGGAGCATAACGAGAAGATCTTCGCGCTCGCCGAGGAAACCGGCCTTCCCGTGGTGGCCACCAACGACGCGCACTTCCTGCAGCACGAGCATCACCCGGCGCACGACATCCTGGTTTGCATCGGCACGGCGAAGAATCACGACGACGAAGACCGGCTGCAGTACGACGACGGCCTCTACTTCAAAACGGCGGACGAGATGGCGGAGGCCTTCCCGGGGCGCCCCGAGGTGATCGAGAACACGCTTCGCATCGCGGACGTGGTCTCGCTCACCCTGGAGAAGAAGTACCACCTTCCAGGCTTCCCCCTCCCCTCGCGGTTCGACGACGACAACGCCTACCTGGTGCACCTGGCGGAAGCCGGCGCGGCGGAGCGCTACGGCGACCCCCTGCCGAGCGAAGCCCGCGAGCGCCTCGACTACGAGCTGGACGTCATCCTGAAGACCGGCTACGCGGGATACTTCCTCATCACCTGGGACTTCATCCGCTGGGCGCGCGAGAACGGAATCCCGGTGGGTCCCGGGCGGGGGTCGGCCGCCGGCTCGCTCGTCTCGTACGCGTTGCGGATCACCGACCTGGACCCGATCGCCTACGGCCTCCTCTTCGAGCGCTTCCTCAACCCGGAGCGCATCTCGATGCCGGACATCGACATCGACTTCTGCTACGAGCGCCGCGGCGAGGTGATCGAGTATGTGCGCG
The DNA here is from genome assembly GCA_026713345.1 of Gemmatimonadota bacterium. Taxonomy (GTDB): domain Bacteria; phylum Gemmatimonadota; class Gemmatimonadetes; order Longimicrobiales; family Gaopeijiaceae; genus Bin94. Next base: position 16,198 of record JAPOOQ010000037.1, read on the forward strand.
CGAAGTACGGGCGCGACGCCGTCGGCCAGATCGTGACCTTCGGGACCATGAAGAGCCGTGCCGTGATCCGGGACGTCGGCCGGGTGCTGGGGTTCGAGGTGGGCGAGACCGACCGGATCGCGAAGATGATTCCGAACCAGCCGGGGCAGAGCTACACGGTCGCCGAGGCCGTGGAGCGGATCCGCGACGTAAAGGCGCTCTACGAGTCGGATGAGCGCCACAAGCAGCTCTTCGACTACTCGGTGACGCTGGAAGGGCTGTCGCGCCACGCCTCGGTCCACGCGGCCGGCGTCGTGATCGCGCCGGGACCGCTGCACGACTACGTGCCGATCTGCACGCAGAGCAAGGGCGCGCGGAACGGGGGGGCGGGCGCGGGCCCCGAGGACGGACCCGATATCGTCACCCAGTACGACATGAACTGCCTCGAGGACGCCGGGATGCTCAAGATGGACTTCCTGGGCCTCAAGACCCTCACGGTCATCCACGACGCGGTGAAGGCCGTGAAGGACCGCCTCGGGGAGTTCAGGCACCCGGACTCGGGTGTGGTCTACCACTCCCCGGCCATGGACGACGTGCCGCTGGACGATCCGGAGGTCTACCGCATGCTCGCGAGCGGCGGGACCGCCGGCGTCTTCCAGTTCGAGTCGAACCTGGCGCTCGACAAACTGCGTGCCATGCGTTGCGACCGCTTCGACGACCTCGTCGCCACCAACGCGCTGATCCGCCCCGGCCCCCTCGATTCGGGGATGACCGACAAGTACATCAAGCGCAAGCTCGGGCACGAACCGGTGTCCTACCCGGCCCCCGGGCTGGAGCACATCCTCGAGCCCACCTACGGCATCATCGTCTACCAGGAGCAGGTGATGCTGATCGCGAACGACCTGGCCGGCTATTCGCTCGGCGATGCCGATGTGCTGCGAAAGGCGATGGGAAAGAAGGACGCCAAACTCATCCGCTCCGAGCTGGGACGGTTCCAGGAACGGGTCGTAGAGCGTGACCTGCCGCAAAGCGCCGCTGCCGAGCTCGCAAACCAGATCGAGACCTTCGGCCGCTACGGCTTCAACAAGTCGCACTCGGCCGCCTACTCGCTGCTCTCGTACAAGACCGCGTGGCTGAAGCGCTACTACCCGGCGGAGTTCATGGCCGCGCTGCTCTCGTCGGTGCTCGACAAGACGGACGATGTCGTGAAATACATGGGCGAGTGCCGTGACCTCGGGCGCTACCACCCCGCGCTCGCCGATGGCCTGAAGGTCCTGCCGCCCGACGTCAACGAGAGCGGCTGGAAGTTCACCCCCGTGGGCGCGACGACGATCCGTTTCGGGCTCGGCGCCGTGCGGGGGGTGGGCTCCGCGGCGGTGCAGTCGGTCCTCGCGGCGCGCGCGGAGGGCGGGCCGTTCGAAAGCCTCTTCAACTTCCTCGAGCGGATCGACACTCGTGCGCTCAACAAGCGGGCGTGCGAGGCGCTGATCACCTCCGGCGCGCTGGACTCGTTCGGGCACCGGGCGCAGATGGCGGCCGGGCTCGACGCCGCCTTCGGGGAGGCCGTGGCGCGCATGCAGGAAGCCGAGCAGGGGCAGCACTCGCTCTTCGGCGGGGGTGGCGTGGAGCGCCCGACGCCCGAGCTTCCCACCGTGCCCGAATGGCCGGACCGGGAACGCCTCGCCCGCGAGAAGGAGGCGCTGGGGTTCTTCATCTCGGGGCACCCGCTGGACCGCTACCGCGAGGTCGTGCGCGTCTTCGATCCGGTGGGCTCGGACGCGCTCAAGGCCCGAATGGGCGACTCGGTGGAGATGGCGTGCGTGGTGACCGCCGTAGCCCGCCAGGTCTCCCGGCGCGACGGCTCCGAATGGGCGAAGATCACGATCGAGGGCTTCCACGGCACGGCCACCGTCCTCGGCTTCAAGGATGTGTGGCAGTCCAACAAGGAGACGCTGCAGCCGGACGCGGTGGTTCTCCTGCGCGGCAAGGTCAGCGACCGCGAGCGCGACGAAGAGGACCCCCCCGTCTTCCTCGACGGGGCCGAACCGCTCAAGGGGGTCCCCGGCAGCGGTCGCCTCGCGGTGCGGATCGCGGTGGGCTGGCACGGCGAACTTCCCGACGGCGCGTACGGCCGGGCCCGCGAGGTGATGGTCGCCCACGCCGGGGAGGCCCCGGTCGAGGTGGCGGTCGGCGACGGGAACGGGGCCGCGCTGCCGCGGCTCAGATCGCGCAGCCTCAAGGTCAGCCCCGACCGCGACACGATCCGCGCGCTCGAAGAGGTCTTCGGGAAGGGAAGGGTGGGGCTGGTGAAGGTTTGAAGGACCGGGAGCGTAGGTTTGTCGGCCATCGCCACTTCGTCGATAGTGTAAACCACGCTTTACGAAATGTCATGTTTACTTTACTTTTCGTCGATCCCTGCATGTCGTAGCCATCCCAAAGGAAGCAACCGATGAAGACCCTGCTGGCCTGCATGACCCTCACTCTCATCCCCCTCGGCATCGGCGCTCCGGTTGCGACCCCCGCCGCCCAGGAACCGGCCGACGCCGACCCCGCCGGCTTCGTGGGAACCTGGATGGGCACTCTGGATGTGGGAGCGGCGCAGCTGCGCCTCCGCTTCGTCGTAACGGAGACCGAAGGCGTTCTGGGCGCGACGGTGTTCTCCGTGGACCAGGGCAACGCGCAGATCCGCGTCGCGGAGACAACCGTGTCCGGCGACACCATCTCCATGTCGATGCCGATGATCGGCGCGTCCTTCCGCGGCACGATGTCCGCCCAGGACGAGAAGATCACCGGCACCTTCACCCAGACCGGCCAGTCCTTTCCGCTTGTCCTCGAGCGCGCGCCCGGCGACGAAACCCTGCCGAATCGCCCCCAGAATCCCGAAGAGCCCTACCCGTACCTCGCCGAGGACGTCGCCTACGCCAATCCCGAGGGCGGCCACACCCTGGCGGGCACCTTCACGCGGCCCGCGTCCGGAGGCCCCTTCCCGGCCGTGATCCTCATCTCGGGTTCGGGTCCCCAGGACCGCGACGAAGCCCTCATGGGACACCGCCCGTTCCTCGTGCTGGCGGACCACCTCACCCGGCGGGGCATCGCCGTCCTGCGCTACGACGATCGCGGCGTCGGCGAATCGACCGGCAACTTCGGCACCGCGACCTCGCAGGACTTCGCCTCGGACGCTCTGGCCGCGGTCGCGTACCTGACGACCCGCGACGATGTCGACCCCGGCAGGATCGGCCTCGCGGGCCACTCCGAAGGCGGCATCATCGCCCCCATGGCGGCGGTCGCATCCCCCGACGTCAGCTACATCGTCCTGATGGCCGCTACCGGGGTGAACGGCGAGCGCATCCTCTACGCCCAGGCCGCGCTGATTGCCCGTGCGGCGGGCGCCCCCGAAGAGGCGATCGCGGCAAACCGGGAGCAGCAGCGAGCCATCTTCGAGGTGCTCAAGAGCGAGCCCGATCCCGTGCGTGCGGGCGAAGAGATCACGGCGATCCTCCGTGCGGGACTGGAGAGCGCGACCGCCCAGGGAGGCACGACCGACGATGCCGCGCTGCAGCAGGCCATCGCAGCCCAGGTCCAGCAGGTCAACAACCCCTGGTTCCGCTTCTTCCTCACCTACGAGCCGGCCCCGATGCTCGAGCGGGTAACCGTTCCCGTTCTGGCGATCAACGGCGAAAAAGACCTGCAGGTCCCCCACGAGGAGAACCTGCGCGAGATCGAGGCGGCGCTACGGCGCGGCGGCAACACCCGCTACGAGATGCATGCGCTGCCGGGCCTCAACCACCTCTTCCAGCACGCCGAGACCGGCGCCCCGGGCGAATACCAGTCGATCGAAGAGACGTGGTCGGTCGAAGCCATGGAGCTTATTGCCGACTGGATTCTGAAGACGGTCGGGTAGCCCGCCGACGGAATCGCAGCCAATCCGGGGCCTCCGGTATCCCGGATTCAGCGGCATCCCGGGGCCCCCGGCATCCCGAGGGCCCCGAGCGGCAAATCGCTTCTCTCAGCCCCCCGGCCGCCGCGGCGGCTGCAGCAGCTCCGCGAGCTTCTTGGTCTGATCCGCGGTCAGCAGCTCGCCGACATCGGTGTGCAGCTTCTCGAAGGCAGGGCCGAGCTTCTCCAGCAGCGTCTGCATCCTCTGGAAGGTGGCCTGCATGGCCTGGCGATTCCCGCCCCCACCGCCACCCCCGCCCGCGCGGTTGCCCATGCTCTGGCGCATCTCGGAGTACTCTTCCAGCCCCTGCTCGTTCTTCTCGCGGAAGTCCGTTAGGAGCGTGGCGATGCTCTCTCCCTGCTCCTCCGTGATGGTCAGCTGCTCGGTGAACTCCTCGTAGTTCTCGTCGAGCTGGGTCCACAGCCGGATGCCGGGGTCGTTGAACATCCCGCCCCTGGCACCGCCCGCGCCGCGCTGGGCGGACAGGGATGCAGGCAGGACGATGGCGATTGCCGCGGCGAGGACGCCAAGGGTGGCGATGCGTCGATGGATGGTTGCGTGCTTCATGGGTTCATCTCCTTGGTGGTTGATACACTGCGGGCCCGCCTCACACGGTCAGGCTCTGCAAGTTGTGGTGGATTCGGTCTGCCCGCTCCCACAGGCCGGGCGCGCCGAGGTCGTCGGCAAACTTCTCGAAGGCGGGGGTGGGACCGTGCCACTCCAGTTCGTCCACGTCCTCGAACAGCGCGGCGCCGTCGCGAAGGGTTGCCAGATCGCGGAAGAGAAATGCGTTGGGGCGATGTTCCCGCAACGCCGCGGCCAGGCGCTCGGCGCCCCGCACCGTCACGTCCCAGTCCCTGGCCCTCGCGGGGATGTATTCCAGGTGCCGGTAGCGGGACAGTACGGCCGCGGTGGACTTGGCGCCCCAGCCGGGAACTCCGGGGAAGCCGTCGGCGCTGTCGCCGACCAGCGCGAGGTAGTCGGGGATGCTGCGCGGTGGCACCCCGAACTTGCCGACCACCCCGCCGGCATCGCGGACCTCGCCCTTGCGCCGGTCCCACTGCACGATCCGGTCCCCGCTCACACACTGCGAGAGATCCTTGTCGGGCGTACACAGATAGATGCAATCGACCCTGGAATCACGCGCGGCAAGCGCCGCACCGGACGCCAGGCCGTCGTCGGCCTCCAGCTCCTCCATCGCCCACACCTGCACGCCCATCGCGCGCAAACCGTCCTCGAGGGGCCCGAACTGCGCCAGCAGGAGCGGATCGATCCCCGCGCCGGTCTTGTAGCCGGGCCAGAGGCGGTTGCGGAACGACTCGATTACGTGGTCGGTGGCGACGGCCATGTGGGTCGCCCCCGCATCGAACATGGAGAGCAGCGAGAAGAGCACGCCCCGCACCCCGCCCGCCTCGCGACCGGCGCGATCCGTGGCGCTGGGCGCTCCGTAGTAGTGCCGGAAGAGCTCGTAGGTGCCGTCGATCAGGTGAACGTTCATCGCTTCAAGGACAACCGAGCCGGTTTTTTCGTTACCGGTCACCGCCGCCGCCCGTTCAGAACGCCAGCAGCTTCGTGAACTTCACCGTGATCGCCCGGTCGATCAGCCCCGCCTCGCCAGCCCTCCGGACTCGGATTGCGCCGCTCCGAGTACACCAGGAAGAGGTCGCTCAGGGGCGCGTGGATCAGGTTCAAGCGGACGTGCGTCTGCAGCTCGTCCGCGGACTCGTTGTACTGCACGAAGGCGCTGAGGAAGGTGCGGGTGTCGCGCGCGAGCCGAACCCGTCCGCCGAACAGGTTGGCGTCAAGGGTCTGGCCGGCCAGCGTCAGCCGGTTGCGCTTGGCCGTCCCCTCGACGAAGAGGCGGGCGCTCGGGCGCAGCGTGACGCTCCCGCCCACCCCGCCTCGTCGCGCGTCTGCATGTTGAGCAGCCCGACCGCGTAGCCGCCCGCGCGCCGTCCGTGCGAACCCCGTTCACGAACGGCTTCACCCACAGGTTCCGGCCCCGCCACCTCGGCCACCCATCCCTCGTCCGTGATTCGCGTCGACACCTCGACCTCGCCC
>JAPOOQ010000038.1 GCA_026713345.1 Gemmatimonadota bacterium
CCACCCCACCCACCTGCGGTGCCTGGAACGGTCGGGACTTCTTCGCGACCGCCTCGGCCGACCTCGTCCAGGAATGCCTTCAGGCAGGTGCCAATGCACACGATCCCGCACAACAGACTCCCGCCATCTTCAGGGCCGCGGCCGCGGCAACCGATCCCCGCGTCATCCACCTTCTCGTGGACGCCGGCGCGGATCTTCATGCCACGCTGGGCCCTGGACTCCGGCGCAACGGGTACCGGGACGGATACACACCCCTGCACACGGCCGCGGCGCTGAACCCCACCCCCGGCATTATCGACGCGCTGGTGTCGGCAGGCGCCGACCTGGATGCGCGGGAGCGGGAGGGCGCAACACCCCTGCACACGGCCTGGACGAACCCCGGTCCCGCCGTCGTCCGTGCGTTGCTGCGTTCCGGCGCCGACCCGCTGGCGCGCGACGAGCGTGGCCGGGCCGCCGACCCCACCAGCTGCATGAACTGGACCACGGCGGCGTTCGCCCGGCTGGCCCTCCCTGACGACTTCCGTCGTTGCCTGGCCGACGGCGAAAACGTCCTGGCGTACGACGGCAACGGCGACACGCCGCTCCACCTGGCCGTGGAGGTCGAGAATGCGACCGCAGTGGGGATGCTGCTGGAGGCCGGGGCAGACCTGACCGCGCGCAACAACGCGGGCGCGACGCCGCTGCATGTGGCCGCCACCAACGAAGGCGCGGAGACCCTCACGCTGCTACTGGAGGCCGGGGCGGACATCCATGCCGGGGAAGGCGGCCTCGGCACGCCGCTGTTGTACGCCATCATGAACCGGGGGTTCCGCAGGGCGCCGATCAGCGAGGCGGCGGTCAACGCCCTGCTGGACGCGGGCGCCGACGTCAACGCCGCGGATTCCGCCGGAAATACTCCGCTGCTGGCAAGCATGGACCCCGACCGCCGCGTCGGATCCCTCGCCGACCTCCCATTCCGACTGCTGGCGCTCGGCGCGAATCCCAACTCGCGGGATGGCCAGGGACGGACCCCGCTGTACGCGGCCGCCGCCACCGAAGGACCGGAGGTGATCCAGGCCTTGCTCGATGCCGGCGCTGACCCGCAGGCGCTGACGGACGACGGCTCATCCCCGCTTCATGCCGCGGCCGCGTCGGGAAGTCCCGAAGTCATCGCGCTCCTGGCCAGCTTCGGCCTGGACCCGGACGCCCGCAACGGCGACTCCACCGCGCCGCTGCATCTTGCGGTCGAGAGGAACAACACCAACCGGGCCGAGGCGATGGCCAGAGGGGACCAACCCCCCTGGGTCCTCCGCTCGCTCGCGCTCCTGGAGGCCGGAGCCAACCCCAACGCACGAACCGCCGAGGGTGACACGCCCCTGCACCTGTCCGTGTGGCACCGCGACTCGACCCTGGTATCCGCGTTCGTTCAGGCCGGGGCGGATGTGCACGCCCGCAACGACAGCGGCAAGACCCCCCTGCATGCGGCCCGCGCCTGGGACAGTCGTCCCGCCATGCGAGCCCTCCTGGACCTCGGAGCCGACCCGGATGCGCGCGACAATGCGGGGCTGGCGGCCGACCCAGTCTGCTGGGGCGCAGGGCCCGACTACCGGCGGGAATTCCTCGCCAAATCGCCGGTCGAGAGCGTGCGCGGATGCCTGGAGACCGGGATACCGGTCGACGCGCGCGACGAGGAGGGCGCGACGTTCCTGGCTCGGTTGGTGTCCGCGATCGACTGCTGTACCGACTTTGAGAACGTTCTGGCCGCATTCGTGGATGCGGGTGCGGACGTGAATGCGCGCGACAATGCGGGCAGGACCCCTCTTCATCGGGCGGTCGCAGGCCGGGGCGACCGATCGGCGGGGGCCAGCGTGATATCGGCTCTGCTGGAGGCAGGGGCCGACCCCAACGCGCGCGACTCGCAGGGCTTGACGCCGTTGCACACTCTGGCCGCCGCGTGGTCGGAATCAAGCGCCCTTGTGCCGCTGCTGGCGGCGGCCGGCGCCGATCTCAACGCCCGCAACAACGTCGGTGAAACTCCGCTCCACATCGCCATGCGCCGTATTGCTGCGACCCTGGTAGATGCCGCGTTGGTGCAGACTCTGTTGCAGTTCGGAGCCGATCCGGCCGCCCGGGACAGCGTGGGCACCACGGCCGATCCGGTATCCTGCGAGCGCTGGGGCAATCGAAGCTTCTTCGCGCTCGCCGACGCCGATATCGTCGCCGGCTGCATTGCCGACGGGGCAAACGCCCGAGCCGGTGCCGACAGATTCCCCCTTGCGCTGCCGCCTCTTCACGCCGCCGCCGCCGCCGCGCACGACCCCGCGGTCATCTCCGTGCTTCTGGAAGCCGGGGCCGATGTGCACACCCGCGATGATTTCTACTCATACACGCCCCTCCACCCCGCCGCCGAAAGCGGCTCCGCGGCGGTGGTCCGGGCACTGCTGGAAGCCGGTGCGGACGCCGACGCCTGGGCGACGGGATTTGTCACCGACTGGGGCTGGAGCTGGACTCCGCTACATCTCGCTGCCAGGTCGAACCCCGATCCGGACGTTGTCAGAGCCTTGCTGGAAGCGGGCGCGGACCTCCATGCCGGCAGTGGGGAAAGCTACCTGCGCGGCAATACCCCTCTGCACTATGCCGGCGAGAACCCGAACCCCGACGTTGCCGGGGCGCTGCTGGATGCCGGGGCCGACATCAACGCACTAGCGTCGGGCGGTCGCACCCCGCTGCACGAGGCCGCCGCCAAAGCCTCCAACCCCGCAGTGATCGAGCTTCTCGTTGCGGCCGGCGCCGACGTCAACGCGCACGACCGCAGGGGCCACACACCCCTGCACTCCGCCGCCTGGTACAACCACCGACCCGAGATCGCCACCGCCTTGATCGCCGCCGGAGCCGATGTGCACACACGAGATCCCGACGGGTACGTTCCCTCGGGGCGCAGGGCAAACGACCGCACACCGCTGTTCATGGCCGTATACCGCGGCGGAAGTTTCATCGGCGGCCAGCCCATGCCCGCGGAGCACAGTGCCTCGGTCGTGGAGGTGCTGGTGGATGCCGGAGCGGACCTGGAGCAGGCAGACGGAAACGGCAGAACCCCCCTGCACGCGGCTGCGCTGTCGAATCCGGCGGTCTTCCCCCTCCTTCTCCGCCTGGGCGCCGACCCGAACGCCCGCGACGCGGACGGCAAGACACCCCTGGACTACGCGCTCGAAAACCGGTCTCTGGAGGGACTGCCCGAAGTCCGGCGCCACCGCGAGGCCATGCGGGGCCGCTGAGGAACCCTAACTTCCCGACGTCCTCCTCGGCAGCACCAACGTGATGTCCCCGATCCGCCACGGCTCCCACCGCATGTAGAGCGGCACCGTGACGATCAGGTGGGCCCGTCCCCGCACCTCTTCCCCATCCGGGCCGCGCCACGTCGCGACCACCCACACGTCGCCGATGTTGTTGCGCATGCCGCTGCGCTCGGGGTTGGGGCCGTCGATCGCGGGATGGAAGAGCCCGCCCTCGTCCAGCGTCCCGATGTACTCGATGTCGTCGTCGTCGAATACCGCGGCGTACTCCTCGACGCTCCAGGTCACGTCGACGTGGCCGAGCGGCAGGTCGTCCCCGGTTTCGGGATCTCCGTCGGGGCCGTTGCTGTAGGCGGTCACCTCGAACTGGGCGAATCCCTTGGGGAAGTTGCCGCCCCCAACGCGGGCCATCCCGGCCTGGGGCGTCACCGCGATCCGGTCGATCGTCTCGTAGACCGTCAGGCTCCCCGGCACCGGCTGCCCGGCCAGAAAGACATCCCGGGCACCCGCTGCGGCGTCCTCGGCGGCCGCCACCTCTACCGTGAACCTGTCCGACTCGCTCTCGACGACGCGAACCAGCTCCAGGCCGGGTCCCAAATCGACATCTTCGGGTCCCAACCCAGTGGCCAGGTTCGCCCCATGCACCGTAACCGTCGCCGTGGTCCCGGAACGCATCGCCACCGGATGCAGCCCCAGCAGCACCGGGCCGTTCGCGCGCACCAGCTTCACATCCGGCCCGAACTCGTCGTAGGCGCCCATGAACCAGCGCCCGTTGATCTCGTTCCAGCCG
>JAPOOQ010000039.1 GCA_026713345.1 Gemmatimonadota bacterium
GGCCAGTGCTGAGGGGGGGGCGTGCCCGCCGAGTTCCATGCGTCGCGCCAGACGTTGGAGGTTGGCGGCTCCCTCGTCCACCCACCGCTCGCCCAGCTTGACCTCGAAGGCTGCCCAGCGCCCCTCGTCGTCCACTACGATCCGCCAACTCGGGAACCGTCCCCGCCCGCTGCTATTGGCACAAGTGCCAACGGGCGATTCGGCATGATGTCAACGGGTGAAGTGCCTAGACTATAGCGGGTGATTCGACATGATTCTAGCGGGTGATTTGGCAGCCGACGATCTGTCCGCCATCCGTGCGCGTCTCTTCCGGACTTGACGACGACCCCTGCTTCCCGGACTCTGTTACGACTTCCAACCTTGCTGGCGACAACCTCATCCAGAACACCCGGGACAACCCCAATGCGCACTGCGTCCGATCGAATCCGCCGCGTGCTGCCACTGACCTGTGTGGCCACGACTCTCCTTTCCGCCTCCCCCACCGCCGCCCGGCAACCCCCCGACCCCTCCGCCTACACCGCCCTCGAGTGGCGCCACATCGGCCCGGAGGGAAACCGCTTCTCGGCGGCGGCCGGAATCGTCGGCGACCGGCACACCTACTACGTCGGCGCCGCGTCGGGCGGCATCTACAAGACCACCGACGGCGGCGTGCACTGGGACGCGATCTTCGACGACCAGCCCGTGCAGTCGGTCGGGGCGCTGGGCGTCGCGATGGCCGATCCGAACATCGTGTGGGCCGGGACCGGCGAGGGGAAGATCCGCAGCCATGTCTCGGTGGGGCAGGGCGTCTACAAGTCCACCGACGCGGGGGCGACCTGGACGTTGATGGGGCTGGAGCAGACCGGGCGCATCCCGCGTCTCGTCATTCATCCCGTAGACCCCGATATCGTGTATATCTGCGCACTCGGCCACGCGTACGGGCCGCAGCGGGAGCGCGGCGTCTACCGCACCACCAACGGCGGCGTCACGTGGGAGCACGTCCTCATCGTCGACGAGGACACGGGCTGCTCGGACATCGCGATGGATCCGACGAACCCGCGTGTGCTCTTTGCCGGCACCTGGCAGCTGGAAATCCACACCTGGGGCAGGACCTCCGGCGGACCCGGCGGCGGACTGCACGTCTCGCGCGACGGGGGCGACACCTGGACGAAGCTGAACGGGGCGGACAACGGGATCGGGCTGCCGGAGAAGCCGGTGGGGAAGGTAGCGGTGGCGATTGCCCCGTCAAATCCGGACCGGGTCTACGCCATGCTCGAAACGGGCGACGGGATCCCCTGGGAGGGACGCGAGACCGAGGACGGCCAGCTCTGGCGCTCGGAGGACGGCGGGCGCACCTGGTCGCTCATCACGCGCAACCGCAACGCGATGGGGCGGCCGCACTACTACTCGCGCGTCGTGATCTCGCCCAATGACGACGACGAGGCCTACTTCCTCACTGCGTCGTTCACGACATCGACGGACGGGGGACGCACGCTGGACGTGACCCCCCGCCCTCAGGCCCCCGGTGGCGACCACCACGACATGTGGATCGACCCCACCGAACCGGACCGCATGATCGTCGCGCACGACCAGGGGCTCTCGATCTCGATCAACCGGGGACGGACCTGGTTCCGGCAGCGCCTCACGAACGCGCAGATGTACCACGTCACGGTCGACAACGCGATCCCGTACAACGTGCTCGGCAACAAGCAGGACGAGCCCACGTACCGGGGTCCGAGCAACAGCCGCATACAGGGGCAGCGCCGCATCACGGGGATTCCGCGCGGGATGTGGCACCATGTGGGCGGCGGCGAGAGCGGGTGGGCCACGCCGGATCCGACCGATCCGAACATCGTGTGGTCCTCGGCTTCGGGCTCCGGCATGGTGGGAGGGATCGTGGTGCGCTACGAGGAGGACCGGCGCCAGTACCGCGCTGTCGAGGTGTGGCCGGAGCAGAGCAGGGGGGCGGCGTCCGGCGTGCGCTTCCGCTTCGTGTGGGACGCGCCGATCCACATCTCGCCGCACGACAACAACACCGTCTATGTGGGGAGCCAGCATGTGCACCGGACCCGCAACGGGGGCCAGAGCTGGGAGGTGATCTCGCCGGATCTCACGCTCAACGACACCAGCCGCATGGGGCTGTCGGGGGGTCTGACGGGGGACAACATCGGGGTGGAGTACGCGGGCACGGTCTTCGGGATCGCCGAATCGCCGGTGGAGGAGGGGCTGATCTGGGCCGGGACGAACGACGGGCAGCTGCAGGTGACCCGCGACGGGGGCACGACGTGGACGAATGTGACCGGCAACATGCCGGGGCTGCCGGAGTGGATGGCGGTGAGGTCGATCGCCCCGTCCCGTTACGACGCGGGGACGGCCTATATTGCCATTGACGGACACCAGGTGAATGTGCGCGATCCGTACATCTACCGGACCCGCGACTACGGCGCGTCCTTCGAGAAGATCACCGACGGCATTCCGCCCAGCATGCTCAGCTACACCAAGGTGATCGTCGAGGACCCGAAGCGGCGGGGGCTCCTGTACGCGGGCACCGAGAACGCGCTCTACGTCTCGTTCAACGACGGGGACGACTGGCGGCCGCTGCAGAACAATCTGCCGCACGCGCCGGTGTCGGGGATGGTCGTGCAGGAGCACTTCGGCGACCTGGTCGTCGGCACCTACGGCCGCGGCTTCTGGATCCTGGACGACCTCACGCCGCTCCAGCAGCTCACGCCGGAGGCGATGGCGTCGGCCTCGCACCTCTTCATGCCCCGCGACGCCTACCGCTTCCGCCCGATCACCCCGCCCTCGGTGCCGTACAGCGATCCCACCGAGGGGACCGATCCCGAGTACGGCGCGTCGATCAACTACTGGCTCGCGGAGCCGGCCGAGGAGACCCCCACCGTCGAGATCGTTGACGCTGCCGGTGATGTCGTCCGCACCCTGCAGGGCACCAACGACGCCGGCATCAACCGTGTCCACTGGGACCTGCGGGACGAGCCCAACGGTCCCATCCGGCTATTGACCAGCCCCATGTTCGCCGACCACATCGAAGTCGGCGACGAGGGCCGCCCCGCCCCCGGCGCCCGCCAGATCTCGGTCCTGCTTCCCCCCGGGCGCTACACCGTCCGCCTCGACGCGGCCGGCTGGACGCACGAGCAGCCCCTCACGGTCCTCAAGGATCCCCACTCGGCGGGCACCGAGACCGACATCGCGGCCCAGGTGGCCTTCCTGCGCGAGGTCCGCGACGATGTCGTCGCCGCCGGCGAGGCCGTCCATCGCGTCGAGGCGATGCGGGTGCAACTCGCCACCATGTCGCGCTTCGCCGATGACGACACCCTCGCGCAAGCCATCGCCACGGTGCAGAACCAGCTCACCCACCTGCAGATGAACATGGTCGACCTGCGCCTCACGGGTCAGGGCCAGGACGGCGTTCGCTTCGGGGCGACCCTGCTGCAGAAGCTGGGCTACCTGACCGGCGCGATCTCCGTCGCCGATTTCCCGCCCACCGACCAGGAGCTGGCGGTGAAGGCGCTGCTGCACGAGGAGTTGCGGCTGCACCTGGAGGCGCTGCACGCGCTGGTGGAGAACGAGGTGGCGGCGCTGAACGAGATGCTGCGGGCGAGGGGGATGTTGATCATAGCGGACTAGCGAAATGTATGCAAAACATTACATAATGTAATGTCGCCTTTACATTTCGCTCGATTCCTACCGCCGCTCCAGCACGCAGTACCGGTACAGCTTCAGCGTCTCGCGCCAGTCTTCCGGGTAGGCGGCCACCATCTCACCCAGCCCGAATTCCTCGCCCAACTGCGCGAACGAACCGGACTCGGCCACCCTGAACGGCGCGTGCTTCTCAAAGACGGCAAGGTCCGGGAACCCCGTCGGGAACGACGCCCCCATCGCCCTTTCCACGCCTTCCAGCCGCTTCATGTCCTCCTGGTTTTCGAATTCGCGATTCTGCAGGTCCACCGAGAAGTAGTCGAAGGCGATCCGGAAGGTGGGCATCGCGCCGGCCAGCCGGTTGAGGAACGGCATGATCAGCTCGGGCGGCAGATACATCGTGTTGCCCTCCCACACGATGACGGTGGGCAGCTCCGGATCGAACCCGACCCTCGCCAGACCGTGGGGCACGTCGACCTCGAGGTAGTTGCCGTAAACCGATGGCGGCTGCTCGATCCCGTGCTGGGCCAGGACCGTGCGCTTGAACTCCAGGACCGCGCGCTGGTCGACCTCGAAGAAAGAGACGTCCGAGTTGGCAAGAATATGGGCGCGCATGTCGAAACCGCCCCCCAGCAGGACCACCTGGCGGGCTCCCGCCTCGATCCCGCGTTCGACGAACCGGTTGAAATAGCGGGTGCGGAAGCGGACCATGGTGGTGGATGGGGGGAAAGCGGCTTCCAGCTGGCGAGCGGCGGCCAGAGCCCGCTCGTTCGAGAACCACTCCGCGTACGGGTCGCTGAAGAGCTGGTGGGTCTGGTCGGGCTCCAGGGCCCGAATCGACGCGATCACGAAGGCGGTCGCTCCGATTTCGTTGATATCGATCATCGTTTTGTCAACGATTCCTGGACGAGGGTGAGGGTGGCGGCGGGTAGCAACGCGGCGCCCGTCGTGGCGTCGGAACGGTAGCCACAGGGGTTGGATTGGGTCAACATCCGTCGGCTCATCTCCGTCGGCGCCCCCTCGACCGGCGCGCGATCACCACCCCGGTGAGGATGACTCCGGCGCCGGCGAGCTGTTGCAGTGTGGGAGTCTCGGCGAGCCAGAGCCACGCGCTGACCAGCGCAACCACCGGGACCAGGTTCTGGTAGACCGCGGTGCGGTTCTGACCGATGATGCGCACCCCCCGGTACCAGAGCAGGTACGCGAGTCCGATTGCGAATACCCCGGCGTACACCACCCCGATCCAGGCCTGCAGCGACACCGCACTCCAGTCGGTGCGCACGAGGTCCGGGGTTCCTACGAGTACGACGAAGGGCAGTCCGGCCCAGAGGGTCCACGCCGTCATCTGCAGGGCGCCGCGGCGCTTGGTCAGGCGACGCCCCAGAACCGTGTACGCCGCCCACGAGATCGCTGCGCCCAGCACAAGGAAATCGCCGATCCGGGCTCCGCCCAGCTGCTCGGGACCCCCGGTGATGAGGATCACCATTCCGGTCAGGGTGGCCAGCACGCCGATCAGGATCGCGGGGTTGAAGCGCTCGCGACCCATTGTGAAAGAAATCACAAGCACCCACACGGGGCTGGTGGAGAGCAGGAGGGCAGCGTTGCCGGTCAGCGTCCGGTCGAGCCCGAAGATGAAACAGATCTGGAAGATGACGTGACCCACGATGCCCAGCAGCAACACGACGCCCCAGTCCTTGCGGGGCGGCATCACGCGCCGTCCCGTCGCCCGTACCATGACCCAGACGGCCACGGCCGCGCACGGAAAGCGCAGCGCATTGAACGCCAGCGGCCCGATCTCGCTGAGCGCCGCCTTCACCACCGTGAAGTTCAGCCCCCAGATGGTGGCGGTCAGCACAAGCCCGAGGTCGACGAGTAGCTCGCGGCGCAGGCGGCCGGCGTGGCGGGGGCCGGGCTGCCGACGCCGGCCCTTATCGGCCGAGTTCACCGAAGGTCGCGTTCTGAATGGCGTATTCGCGCCAGTCGTCGTGGTCGAAGTGCCACCACTCGGCTTCGTAGACCGTGAACGCTTCCGCCTCCATCGTGCGGCGCAGGAGTTCGCGCAGCCAGCGCTGCCGCGAGGTGCCGCCGGGGTAGTCCGGGAACGAGCGCGGCGAGAACTCGTCGTAGGTGCCCACCATGTCGGCCGGCTCCCCGGTCGCGAGGTCGTACAGGTTCAGATCGATCGCCGAGCCGCGGTTGTGGCGCGAGCCGTTCGCCGGGTCGGCCACGAAGATCTTCTGCGACTCGGGCGTGGCGTCGAAGAACATCTTCGTGACGTACCAGGGGCGGTAGCCATCGTGCAGGAGAAGGCCGTAACCGTGTTCGGCGAGTGCGCGGTGGGCGCGCGCGACCCCCTCGGCCGCGGGGCGCTGGAGGAAGACGCGCGGCTCGTCGTAGAAGACCGACGACATGAAGTTGTTGGTGGTCGCGTAGCGGACGTCGAGGAGGATGCCGGGTTCGAGGGTGGTGACTTCGACCAGTTCGGAGTCGCGGAAAGGGCCGGGTTCGTCGGGTGGGGAAGCGGCCAGCGCCTCCGCGAGGAGCTCCGCGACGGGCCGCACGGGGTCGATCCGGAAGGTGCCGCCGGCCTCGGTGCCGACGTCGCGCCGCGGGAAGGCGACGGAGGCGGCGATGACGGAGGCTCCGCGCGTGAACTCCAGGCGCTCGCCGTGGTAGAGGCCCCAGTCGGGGAAGGCGTACACGTCGCGCGAGATCTCGGTGAGCGGGTACAGGAAGAACCACTCGATGAGCGCGTGCAGGCGCCCGCCCCGCTCCAGGATGTAGAGGACGTTGTGGTCCCAGCCGTATTCGCCGACGAGGCCGTGCCAGTGGGGTGGCGGCGGTGGGGGGAGGGGGGGGGGGGGCTGGCGGGGGGGGGGGGCGCCGGGGGGGGCGGCGGGGGGGGGGGGGGGGGGGGGGGGGGGGGGGGGGGGGACGGCGGGGAGAAAGAGAGAGGGGCGCCCCCCCCCCCCGCCTCCCCAACACTGATGATGGGCGACACCCTGGAAGACA
>JAPOOQ010000040.1 GCA_026713345.1 Gemmatimonadota bacterium
CACCGCCATCGAGTACATCGCGCACTGGGTGACGCCGGTGGCCGAGCCGCGCCGCTACGATACGCGCTTCTTCGCGGCGAGGGTGCCGCGCGGTTCGGCGGCTGTCCACGACGAGCGCGAGATGACGGGCGCCGTGTGGCTCACTCCCCGCGCGGCGCTGGAACGTCATCGCAACGGCGACCTCCCCATGATCTTCCCCACCATCCGCACCCTGGAAGACCTGTGCGATTTCGCGACCGTCAAGGACCTCCTCGCCCACTACCGCGGCCGCGCGATCCCGCGCGTCCAGCCCGAGATCGTCCGGACGGCTACGGGGGTGGCGCTGCGGGTGCCGTGAACCCGCGCCTCAGCTCCCCCCCACCGCCTCCCGCACCGTCTGCACCACCTGGTTGAACGCGCCGCCCCGGATCCACCGGCACACGATCACCAGGTCGTTCGCCGGGTCGACGTAGATCAGGTTCGAACCGGCGCCGACGTGGGTCCAGGTGCCGGGCCGCGCGTCGCTCAGCGAGAAGTTCATGAAGCCGAAGCCGGTGTTCACCTCGCCCGCGGTCGTCGCCATCTCGAACCAGTCCTCCGACAGCAGCTGCTCCCCGTTCCAGTTGCCCCTGTGCATGGTGAAGAGGCCGAAACGGGCCTGGTCGTAGGCGCTGAGGATCATCCCGCCGCCCCAGTGCGCGCCACCGCTCGGCGACTGGATCATGCGACCGTCGAAGTTGACCCAGGAGTTCTCGTAGCCGTGCCAGGCCCACGTGGTAGACGCGCCGATGGGGTCCATGACGAACTCGCGCAGGACTTCCGGGAGCGGACGGCGCCACACCGCCGTGGCGGCCAGCCCCAGCAGGTTCACGCGCGTGTCGTTGTATTCGTAGGCGGTGCCGGGTTCGTTGCGCGGGCGCGTGCCCCAGGTGCCGGGATCCTCGGGGCGGTCGGCCCACTCGGGCTTGCCCCACAGCGTCCCTTCCCAGTCGCTGGTCTGCCGCAGCAGGTGGTCCCACGTGATCTTGCGGTTGTGCTCGGAGTCGAAGAGGAGCTTCGGGCGGCGGCCGTTCTCGTCACCGGGCTCGCCGTCGCCGATGTCCAGGACGATCGGCGGCATGTAGTCGCGTACCAGGTCGTCCACGTCGCCGATCAGGCCGTGGTCGTACGCCAGCCCCACCGATGTGGAGAGAAAGCTCTTCGAGACGCTGAAGGTGTTGTCGGACTTCGCGGGCTCTCCCCACTCGGCGATGATGTACCCCTTGTAGACGATGACCCCGGTCTGCGGCGCGCGAATGGTGAAGGGGCCCACCGCGTCGCCGAGCGGTTCGCGCCCGAAGGACCTGAGGTGATTGAAGGCGAGGTCGCGCGGGGACTGGGACTCACCCGCGACCGCGATGTCGACGGCGCGCTGAATGGCCGCCGCGTCGAGGCCGAGTTGCTCCGGGGTGCGGCGTTCCCAGTCCGGGTGGCGTCCCGGGAAGTACGTCTGCGCGGTGAGGACGTGGGGGGTGGTGAGGAAGAGGGCGGCCGCGCAGAGGGCTAGGGCGGTGGGGCGCAAGGCGGTGTGGCGTGGCATGTCGAACTCCCGGGTGGGTCCTTCCGGTGGCTGGTTGGCGTTGAGAGCCAGCGGAAGGCGGCGACCAGTTGCCCACCCGGTTTCAGCAACCCACGGCGTCAACCGCGGACGGATCACCTCACCCCGGCGGGCAGCCTCCGCACCACCACACTGGCCACGTCAAGGTCGTTCAGTTCGATGAACGCCGCCAGACCGCCCGGGCCAAAAGCGTCGGGCATCCTGGTCGCGCCCGCCGGAAGGGTCCCGACATAGTCACCGTCGGCAGTCACAACATCGATGGACCCGTCGCTCTCCAGCCTGTCGCCTCTGCGCTCCACCCAGATACGGCCTTCCCAGGTGGTGGAGAGGGCGCGGATGATCGACACCTCGGGGTAGAAGGAGAAGTCGGGCACATCGTCGACACCGGTACCCGCAGCCCATCCTGCGGCCAGCGCGAGCAGGCTTCTGGCCTCCGACCCCTGCCTGTACTCCTCCATGACCCGGGGCGTCACCGGCTGGGGCCGGAAGGGCCGGACTAATACGCGGACAACCTCACCGGACTCCGGCGACCAGATCCTCAGCGCGTAGGTCGACGAATCCGAATAGACGACTCCCCCGCCCGGCAGGACGGCGACCAGGAGTGGCGGCTCCAGAGCACGCGGCAACGCACGATCACCCGAGGTCGAACGGAGGTTCAGGTCACCGCGCGGGGGAAGCCAGGCGTGGACAAGCGTGTCCACCTGCGCCCCTTCGCCCTCCAATCCGAGCCGCATGATCGGACGCGAACTCGGCTGCGGCCCGCCTGCACTCCGAATCTGAAGGCTGGTACCGAAGTCGCCTGCAACAACCCCACCGCCTGGATCGGGAAGTGCCGCAAGCCGGAAAAGCCTCCAATCGGACCCCTCGGGGGGTCGAACCATGCGCAGGAATTCGCCGGATTCGTCGAAGATGTGATACCTGAGGCGACCCATGTCACCGACGATTGTCGTTCCGTCTCGATTGACGACGTAGCGGCTTGGACGTCCGAACTCGCCGGGCCCGTCTCCTGTCGAGCCGAACCGGTGCAAGAATTCACCGGAACGGTCGAACACAAGAACCCGCAGATTGTCGAACAGCAAGCCTCCGAGGTCGAAGACATACAGATTGCCGCGCTGGTCAAAGGCCACTCCGTTCACCGTGCCGAACATCTCCCATGGTTCCCCGTTGAGTACGCCCACCCGGAACGCCTCCGCGAAGTCGGCGTCCAGAGGTCGGTCCTGCCCGGGCAACTGCACGGTTTCCTGGGCGGTCAGGGAGGAGGCTGCGGTGGCGGTGCCCACCAGCAAGGCGAGGATGCACGAATGTAAAGAGAACATGACATCTTGTAAGGTAAATGCGACAGTACGGCTCGGCGAGCGCAGCGTCCAGTGCGGACGCATCGGTGCTCAAATCGCCGAGAAATCTGCGGGACAGGACACTAGCGCAACTCGGCCAGACTTAGGGCCTCGCGGATCCTTGCCTTGAGTTCTTCCATGCGACTGCGCCACTCCCCGGGCATTTCATCACGGTCCCGAGCTCGCCCGATCTCCTCGACAAGCTCTCGCATCTCGGCCAGCGTGGCCCTCAGTTCGGGACTCTGGAGATCCGTAGTCGAAATGCGGGACGAGTAGTCGCCGATCCAGAGCCCGCGATTGCGTTCCACCATCTCCGCAATGAGCAACTCGCTGGTCGCCTGCCAAATCTCATCGGGGATGGCGTTGTCAATGGCGTACCAGATCAGGCTTCCCGAGGCTGCTCCGCTCAAGTATACGCTCAGTTCCCGACCGCGTCGCTCGCTCAGGGCCCCGGATTCCATCCCCTCCCGGATGAGCTCCTGGAGTTCCGCTTCCCGGCGTGAGAGCGCCTGCGTGGCCCGCTCTGCGGCGGCACGCAACTCGTCGATGCCGGCCGGCGCCGCGTCTTCCACCGGATCCATTGCTGTTTCCTCGTCGACCGCTGTCTGCCAATCGCAGTAGATGA
>JAPOOQ010000041.1 GCA_026713345.1 Gemmatimonadota bacterium
ACGACGGAAAACACCGAGCCGTCCGTGCCGGCGGCAATCACCCGGCGGGATATCGGAACCTCGCCAGGCATCCACCCGCGGCCGGGGCGGCGCCATGCGTGCCGGCGCAACTCGTTCCCGAGCGTGTCGACAACCGTCAACAGGCTGCTATTGCCGATCCACAGCTGGCCGGGCGCTCGCCATGTGATTCGATTGTTGCTGGAGTACCTGAACTCTCCCGGTCCTTCGCCTTCGCGAGCCATGGTCCTCAGGTAGGCGCCGTCCCCGCCAAAGACCCGGACCTCCTCCGAGGCGACATCCAGCACGTAGATGCGGCCGGTTGGGTCCACCGCAATGTCTTGAATGTCCCCGAACCCCTCCGGTCCGTCGCCCATGACGTTGCCCAGTCTGAGTTCCTCGACCAGGCGCCACGCCCCGGCGTTTCCGCCCCGCTGGGGGAATTGGTTGGTCATCACGGGACGCCCTGTGACCGTGTCCACCACGACTTCCTGAGGAGGGGAACCGTGCGCGCCGTTGGCGGCCAGGATGGACGCAGGTGTCAGCGTGATCAGGCACGCTACTGCGATCACGGACTCCTGCATGGATGGAATTGGTAAAGACAACACGACATTTCGTAAAGTAAACATTACAGTACGGGGAAGTCCGTTGGTTGAGGGGGGTCAGTTGCCGCCAGCCGGTCCAGCGCCTCCTGCGCTTGCTCGTTTCCCGCCGCCGCCGCCCTTCCGTACCACTCGCGCGCCACATCCAGGTCGCGCGGGACCCCGCGTCCGGCCTCGTAGGCTTCGCCGAGGCGCAGCTGGGTGATCGCGTCGCCGCGCTCTGCGGCCCGGGTCCACCACTCGACCGCCTGCACCGGGTCCTCCTCGACGCCGCGGCCCTCCGCGTACTGGTTGCCCAGGACGTGCGCGCCCAGAACGTGGCTCCGCTCGGCGGCGCGACGGTGCCACAGCGCCGCCAGCACGGGATCGACCGGCTTGCCCAGCCCCTCGTCGTAAGCCGTGCCCATCAGGAAGACCGCCTCCAGGACCCCCGATTCCGCCGCGCCCTGCACCTTCCGGATCACGCCGGTGGCGATCTCGCGCGCCTGCTCCTCGTCACGGGGAAACCCCATGCGACCCGTTGAGTGCACGCGCGCCATCCACATCACCGAGAGGGGGTCGCCCGTGGCGGCGGCCTGTTCGAGCAGCTCGCGCGCGCGCTCGTCGTCCACCGCGCCGGCCACCCCGGTGTAGTGGTCGATGGCCTCGACGAGCGCGGGGTGGGGCTCGGCGGGGGCGGGGACGCAGGCGGGGAGGAGGAGGAGGGGGGCGAGGATTGGGATGGACGCGGATTGGCGAAGTACCGTGGTGCTGGGCCGGGTGTGTGCTCGCGCCACCCCCCTCAGACCAGATCCTCCCCCGCCAGCCCCAGCTGCTCCAGCACCTCCGGCGGCGGCCCGTCGAAGCTCGGCAGCGGCACGTTGCCCATATACCCCAGATCGCGCATCCCTTCTTCGGTGGTCCAGAAGCCGGTGGAGCACATGTCGCGGAATGCGTCGAAGAAGCGCGCCTGGGGCTTCAGGTCGGCGGGGGCGTCCGGCTCGAAGCGGATCTCGTCGCAGATCTCGTGCTTCCGGGCGGCCGTGAGGGCGGGGAAGTCGGCGGCGCCGAAGCGGTCGCCGGCGGTGCGGTTCAGCCATGCGAGGCCGCCGCGCAGTTGGGTCAGCTGCTCCGTGTTGGTGGGTGCCGAGACGAATTCGTTGATGTAGTCCGGCACCCCGACCGCGCTCGCCGCGGGGGAGCGGTCGTCGGCCGGGATGATCACGTCTGCGAGGTCGGCGACGAGCCGCATCTCCTCGTCGGTGAGGACCATCTCCCAGGGGACGATGGGCGCCAGCATGTCGGGATCGGTCGGTGTGCCGGCGGCGAGGGGGTTGCGGGGGGGGAGGGGGTCGAAACCCGAAAGCTCGGTGTGGGCGTCGTCGGCGCCCGCGCCTCCGCTGTCTCCCGGCGCGCACGCCGGCACGGTTGCGCCAAGGGCCGCGCCCGCGGCGATCACCTTGAGCGCGCCGCGGCGGGTGATGGTGTTCGGCGATTCGGTGGAAGGCGCCGGCGCGGACTCCGGTGCCGGGCGCGGCCCGATGGCCGTCCCACGGGCCTTGCCGACGCCACCTTCCGCACAGCCTGCGCCCTCCGTGCGGCCCGCGCCGTCGGTCACGCGGCCGACAGCCTCCGCGCGCCGCGTCCCCATCTTCTCGCTCATCCGATGCTCCTCTGTCCAAGCTGCTCGACGATGTAGTCGCTGGCCCGCCACGCGATCGCCATGATCGACAGCGTCGGGTTCTTGTCCGCGTTCGACACGAAGGGCGCGCCGTCGGTCACGAAGAGGTTGGGCACGTCCCACGACTGGCAGTACTGGTTCAGCACGGAGGTGCGCGGATTGTCGCCCATCATCGCGCCGCCCACCTCGTGGATGATCTGCCCGCCCTTCGAAATCGCCCGCGCCCCGTCCGTCTGTACGGTGCTGAGCAGCTGTCCGCCCATCTCGTCGATGATCCCGGCGAAGGTGCGCTGCATGTGGAGCGCCTGGTTGAGCTCGTGGTTGGCCCACTTCCAGTGGAACCTGAGCACGGGAATGCCGTAGCGGTCGACCTTGTCCGGGTCGATTTCGCAGTAGCAGTCCTCGTTGGGGATCATCTCGCCCCGTCCGTCGAAGAAGAGGAAGCTGCCGTAGTAGCGGCGGCAGTCGTCCTTGAACTGCTGGCCGTAGGTCCCCCCGGTGAGGGGCTCGAGGCCGCTGAAGGCGCCGAAGCCGGGCATGCGCCGCCCACCGCCGAACTCGATGTGGTAGCCGCGGGGGAAGTCGAGCCGGCCGGCGAGCTGCTCGCCGTAGAGCCACCACGGCATGTACATGTGCATGGCGGACGAGCCGTCCTCGTTGTGGGGCGGCAGCGCCTGCAGCGCGGGGATGTGCGAATACACGCCCGCGCCGACCGTATCCATGATGTACTTGCCCACGAGGCCGGACGAGTTGGCCAGCCCGTCGGGGAAGTCGGCGCTGGTGGAATTCAGCAGGATGCGCGCGCTCTCGCAGGCGCTCGCGGCGAGCACCACGACGCGCGCCCCGGCGAATTCGTCGAGCAGCGTGGTCCGGTCGATGTAGTGCACCCCGGTGGCGCGACCCTGCGCGTCGACCGTGACCTCGCGCACCATCGCGTCGGTGCGGATGTCCAGGTTGCCGGTCGCGAGCGCGGGCGGGAGGAGCACGGTGGTGGACTGGAAGTTGGCGCGGATCGAGCAGCCGCGTCCGCACGGCGTCGCCCAGTAGCAGGCGGCGCGGCCGCGCATCGAGTCGGCGGTGACGCGCCGGGCGAGCTCGTTGTCCGGGAAGAGTTCGCCCGGCAGGCGCTCCGGGTCCTGGGTCTGCGACATGATCGCGAGGTGCGCCGGAATCACCGGGATCCCCATCCGCCGGCAGGCCTTGCGCGTCAGCAGCTCGTAGGCGCGCGGCTTCGGGGGCGGCTGCAGGACCCCCGGAGACGAGTTCGGCGTGTTCTCCAGCCCCTCGTTCGACCCGTAGACCCCGATCAGCATCTCAGTCTTGTCGTAGTAGGGCGCGAGATCGTCGTAGGACATGGGCCAGTCGAAGCCCAGCCCATCCCGGCTGCGCGGCTTGAAGTCATACTCGCCCATGCGCAGCGAGATCCGTCCCCAGTGGTTCGTGCGCCCGCCCAGCATCCTGGAGCGCCACCACATGAACTCGGACCCGTCGGCCACCGAATACGGCTCGCCGGGGACCTGCCACCCGCCATCCACGGTCGCGTCGTAGAAACCGAACGGCTTGTCCGCCCCTCCCGCCCCGCGCAAGGGGGCGTCCTTCGGCAGCTGGAACATCGGCGTCTCGCGCAGCGGATCGTAGTGCCGGCCCGCCTCCAGCAGGAGCACGCGCAGCCCGGAGGTGGCGAGGATGAACGCCGCGATGCCGCCGCCCGCCCCCGAGCCGACAACGATCGCGTCATACTCGGGGGACTGTTTCATCAAGCTGCCTCCCAGCCTTCGTCTCTCACTCTTCCTCGGGCGCCCCGGGAGCCAGCCGGTTCGCGCGGAAGATCGGAATCTCGAAAATGTACGGGCTCGCCGCCGACTTCAGCCAGAAGTTGCCCTCCTGTTCGGCCATCGCGAACGACGCCAGTTCGTTGCCGTCGGCGTCCATCGCCACCA
Source organism: Gemmatimonadota bacterium (assembly GCA_026713345.1). Taxonomy (GTDB): domain Bacteria; phylum Gemmatimonadota; class Gemmatimonadetes; order Longimicrobiales; family Gaopeijiaceae; genus Bin94. The sequence continues at coordinate 4,200 of JAPOOQ010000041.1, forward strand.
GCGAGCGGTCGGCCGCCTCCGGCATC
>JAPOOQ010000042.1 GCA_026713345.1 Gemmatimonadota bacterium
ACGGAGGGGGTGGGATTCGAACCCACGTGTCCTTTCGGACGCCGGTTTTCAAGACCGGTGCATTGAACCGCTCTGCCACCCCTCCCTGCCTTCCAAGATGGCCCCGGGAGCCTAATGCCGGAAGAGCCTCCGGCCCGTGAAGACCATCGCGATCCCGTGTTCGTCGGCGGCCGCGACCACCTCGTCGTCCCGGATCGAGCCGCCGGGCTGGATGATCGCGGCGGCCCCCGCCTCGGCGGCGGCGTCCACCCCGTCGCGGAACGGGAAGAAGGCGTCGGATGCCAGGGCGCAGCCGCCGAGGTCCGCGGCGAAGCCGTGCTCGCGGGCTTTCCGGACCGCCAGGCGGGACGAATCCACGCGGCTGGTCTGACCCGCGCCGATCCCGATCGTCGCCAGCGCCTTCGCCAGCAGAATGGCGTTGGACTTGACCCCGGCGACTGCGGCCCAGGCGAACGACAGGTCGGCGAGTTCGGCGCCCGTGGGCGCGCGCGCGGTGACCACCTTCCAGCCGGGGGCGGCCGGATCGTGGAAGGGCGGATCGGGGAGTGACTGGAAGAGCACGCCGCCGTAGATCGACCGGAAGCTTACTGAACCCGTGGGGCGCGTCTCTCCCGCGGAGCCCGTCTGCCCTGCGGGATCCGTGTGCCCTGCAGAGCCCGAATGCCCCGCAGCCCGCGCCAGCCACCGGGCCGCAGCGCGTATGGAGTCGTCCAGCTCCATCCAGCGGGCGTCCTGGACGGGCTCACGGGCATGCGGCTCGCCCGATCCCGCATACCGCAGCAGCCGCATGTTCTTCTTCGCGGTGAGCACCTCGAGCGCATCGGCGGTGAATCCGGGCGCGACGACGCACTCCACGAACATCCCGCCGATCCCGGCCGCCGTGTCGCGGTCGACGGGGCGGTTGACCGCGATCACGGACCCGAATGCGGAGACCGGATCAGTGGCGCGGGCCCGCTCGAAGGCGGCGGCAAGGGTGGGGCGGAGCGCGAGGCCGCAGGGCGTGGTGTGCTTGACGATGCAGACAGCCGGCTCAAGCGCGAAGGCGAAAGAAGCGAGGCTGAGAAGCGCGCCGTCCAGATCCAGCAAGTTATTGTAGGACAGTCCTTTACCGTGCAGTTGTTCAAGTCCTGCAATACCCTCTGACGTGCCCTGGGGTGCGTAGAACCCGGCGTCCTGGCCGGGATTCTCGCCGTACCGCGGCAGGCTTCGCCGGGTCAGGGCCAGCGTAACCTGCGGGGGCATCGCATCGTCCACTTTGTTCGGTGAGCGAACAAAGTCTGACTGCGACGGGGGAACGCCCCTTGTTCCGCTCCCCTCCAGGTAGTCCGCCACCGCGCTGTCGTACGACGAAATCTCCCGGAACACCTTGGCGGCCAGCCGGCGCCGGAGCCCGTCCCCATCCCCCCGCCCCGCCAGCACCTCCAGCACGGCCCCGTAGTCCCCCGGGTCCACCACCACCCACACATCCCGGTGATTCTTGGCGGCCGCGCGGATCAGCGTCGGGCCCCCGATGTCCACGTTCTGCATGGCCTCGCCCAGGGTGACGTCCGGCGCGGCGACAGTCTCGCGGAACGGGTAGAGATTCACCGCCACCAGGTCGATGGGCGCGTAGCCCTGACCCGCAACTTCGGCCATGTCGTCCGCACGGTCCCGGCGCGCAAGCAGTCCCGCGTGGATCGCGGGGTGAAGGGTCTTGACCCTGCCGTCCATCATCTCGG
>JAPOOQ010000043.1 GCA_026713345.1 Gemmatimonadota bacterium
CGCTACCTGGCGATCCTGCTGGCGATCTGGTTCGTCGTGTCCTTCGGGTGCGGGATCCTCTTCGCCGACGCGCTCGACTCGATCCGCATTCCCGGCACGGGCTTCAAGCTGGGATTCTGGTTCGCCCAGCAGGGGTCGATCTACGTCTTCGTGGTGCTGATCTTCGTCTACGCACGCCTGATGAACCGGCTCGACCGGGAGTACGGGGTGGCGGAGGAATGAGGGGCCGCCGCTAGCCGATGGACGTCCGCCTCTGGACCTTCGTGCTGGTCGGGATCTCCTTCGCCCTCTACATCGGGGTGGCGATCTGGTCCCGGGCCAGCTCCACCAAGGAGTTCTACGTAGCGGGCACGGGGGTGTCGCCGCTCGCCAACGGGATGGCCACGGCGGCGGACTGGATGTCGGCGGCATCCTTCATCTCGATGGCCGGGCTGATCTCGTTCATGGGGTACGACGGGTCGGTGTACCTGATGGGATGGACGGGCGGCTACGTCCTGCTCGCGCTCCTTCTGGCGCCCTACCTGCGCAAGTTCGGGGCGTACACGGTGCCCGAGTTCGTGGGGCAGCGGTATTACTCGCAGGTGGCGCGGGTGGTGGCGGTGGCGTGCGCGATCTTCGTCTCGTTCACCTACGTGAGCGGGCAGATGCGGGGCGTTGGCATCGTCTTCAGCCGCTTCCTCGAGGTGGACGTGACGGTGGGCGTCATCATCGGGATGGGGATCGTGCTCTTCTACGCGGTGCTGGGGGGGATGAAGGGCATCACCTACACGCAGGTCGCCCAGTACTGCGTGCTGATCTTCGCGTACATGGTGCCGGCGTTCTTCCTGGCGGTGATGCTGTCGGGAACGTTCATCCCGCAGCTGGGTTTTGGCGGGGCCGACCCGGAGACCGGCGTCTTCCTCCTCGACAAGCTGGATGGGCTGCACACGGAGCTGGGCTTCACGCCCTACACCGACGGCACCAAGTCGATGATCGACGTGTTCTTCATCACGGCGGCGCTGATGGTGGGCACGGCGGGGCTGCCGCACGTCATCATCCGATTCTACACGGTGCCGAAGGTCCGGGACGCACGCATTTCGGTCGGCTGGGCGCTTCTCTTCATCGCGATCCTCTACACGACCGCGCCCGCGGTGGCGGTCTTCGCGCGCGCCAACCTGCTCGACACCGTGGCCGGCCAGCCCTACGACGCGATGCCCGAGTGGTTCAGCAAATGGGAGGATACGGGGCTCATCACCTTCGACGACCGCAACGGCGACGGGAACATCCAATACGTCGCCGACCCGGACGAGAACGAGCTGACGATCGACCGCGACATCATGGTGCTCGCCAACCCCGAGATCTCCAGGCTGCCGAACTGGGTGGTGGGGCTGGTTGCGGCGGGCGGGCTGGCGGCGGCGCTCTCGACCGCGGCGGGGCTCCTGCTGGTGATCTCGTCGGCGATCAGTCACGACCTGCTGAAGCGCGCGCTACGACCCGACATATCGGAGCGGGGCGAGCTCATCGCCGCGCGGGTGAGCGCGTTCTTCGCCGTCACGGTGGCGGGGCTGCTGGGGATCAATCCGCCCGGTTTCGTGGCCCAGACGGTGGCGTTCGCCTTCGGTCTGGCGGCCTCGTCGTTCTTCCCCGTGATCATTCTCGGCACGTTCACGCGCACCATGAACCGCGAGGGGGCGATCGCCGGGATGGTGTCGGGGATCACCTTCACCGCCGCGTACATCATCTACTTCCGCTTCGTCAACCCGGCCGCCGATTCGCCGGAGAACTGGTGGTTCGGAATCTCGCCGGAAGGAATCGGGACGCTGGGGATGCTGCTGAACTTCGCCGTCGCGCTGACGGTGTCGAAGTTCACGCCGTCGCCCCCGGCAAGCGTCCGCGAACTCGTTGATCGAATCAGGGTGCCCGGGGGTTCCGGGCAGGGAGGTCCGCAATGAAACCGACCGCTGTCGGCCCACGTTATCTAGCCACCGCCCTCTGCACAGTGCTGGCGGCTGCCACCCCCTTCGCCGCGCAGGCCCAGACCGAGGTCCACTTCCAGTACGGCAGCCAGACCAACCCGTTCACCGAGGTGTCGAACGGCACGACCGTGCTCACCATGCAGCACGCCTCGCAGTGGAAGTTCGGCGACAACTTCTACTTCATCGACCTGCTCGACGACGGGAGCGACGACGGCTTCAACGAGATGGACGCCTACGGCGAATGGTACTCGAACTTCAGCCTGGGCAAGCTGTCGGGAAACGACCTCGCTATCGGACCCATCGCCGACTTCGGCCTCTTCATGGGGGCCGCGCTCGGCACCGACGCC
>JAPOOQ010000044.1 GCA_026713345.1 Gemmatimonadota bacterium
CTCCGCCGGGAGCACCGGAAGCGAAACGACCGCCGGCACCAGCAGGGTCACGAGCACCAGCAGCCACAGCGGGTACGAGACGGCCGGCCGGTCCACGCGCCGGTGAATCACCCACACCACACCCGCAAGCACAACCGAGACCGCCAGCTTCGTCGCGCCGATCTGAAGCAGCAGGCCGGTCATATCTCTTCCTCCAGAATGCGGTGCAGCTTCCCGATCTCGGCCTGCGACAGCTTGTTGTCCGCGACCAGGCGGGTGATCATCGGCACCAGCGAGCCCTGGGTAAGCCGGTTCGCGAGCGACTCCAGTTGGGCGCTGGCGTAGGCGTCGCGGCTGATCGCTGGAGAATACACGCTGATGCCCAGGCTTCGGTCGCGGTCCAGGAAGCCCTTGGCGGCAAGGCGCTGCAGGAGGCGCTGCACGGTGCCGTGCTGCGGTTTGTGCGCGTCCGCGTAGAGCCGGTCGATGATCTGGCGGGCGGTAGTGCGGCCCTTCGTCCAGAGCAGATCCATCACCGCGAGCTCGGCGTTGGGCAGGGCGGGTATCGTCATGGCAGGGTTCCTCGTTGACAGCGGTCACACGACCTCATGTCGTCATGTTAAGACATGAAGTCGTGTGTGTCAAGCCGGGGAGTCGGAACCCCGTTGGCAGCCCTACTGTTCCGGGGCGCTCACCTCACCTCGCCCGGCAGCCTCCGCACCGCCACGCTGGCCACGCCAAGGTCGTCGAACTCGATGAACGCAGCCATTCCGTCCGGGCCGAAAGCGTCGGGCATCTTCGTGGCGCCGGTCCGGTAGGTGCCGACGTACTCGCCATCGGCGGTCAGGACGTCGATGGGGCCGTCCTCGAGCAGCTCGTCGCCCTGGCGCATGACCCAGATCCGGCCCTCCCAGGTGGTGAAGAGCTTCTGGATGACCGGCACGACGGGGTAGAAGGGGGCCTCCCCGATGGAGATTGACATATTCCCGAGGGAGCCACCACCCGGCAGCGATCCGCCGCCCCCGCCGCTCGCGGCCCCGGTCGATCCCGTCGCGTTGGCCCTGAACTGCACCACCCCCCCTCCCACACTCCCCGAAGCGCCCCCACCACCCTGGGACCGCCTCTCTGCCATCTTCTCCCTGTATTCCTCTTCGATCCTCGGGGTGACCGGCTCGGGGTCGAACGGGCGCGTGATCGTCCGGACCGCCCCGCCGCCTTCAGGCGCGGCAACCTTGAGCGCGTATGCCGAAGAGTCCGAGTAGACGATGCCGCCGTCGGGGAGCAGTCCCATTCGGACCTGGGGCTCGAAGATCGGGGGACGGGTGATGCCGCGGAACGCATCGCGCAGGCTCACCGCCTCACCGTCCGACCCCGTTACGACCGGGACGCTGCCGGAGAACTTGATCGCGTCCTCCTGAGGTTCGCGGGGAGGCCGCCAGGCCTCGACCACCGTCTCGGTCCCGGCTTCCTCACCGCCGAGCGAATGGCGCTGGATCGGGCGATTTTCGGGCACCTCCTGGCCACCCGGGGCTCCGGTGAGGCTGGACCCTTCACCTGCCGTATACACCGCGCCGCCGCGGGGATCCACCTGTATTGGCCCAAGGTTCGACATCGAGAGGCTCATCGTGGCGCCTCCGCTTCCGCTCGTCCGCGTCGTTCCCACGCCGGTGCGGACCATGCGCACAAACTGTCCCGAAGCGTCGAAGATCTGGTAGGCCTGGTGCCCCATGTCGCCGACAATCGTGGTCCCGTCGCGCATGACGCCGTAGGTCCTGGGCATGTTGAATTCGCCCGGTCCCTCGCCCGCGGAGCCGAACTCGCGCAGGAATGCGCCGGTGCGGTCGAAGACCACGACGCGCAGATCCGGGTCGATCACCCCGCCTCCGGAATCGAAGACGTAGAGGTTGCCGTCTGCGTCGAAGGCCACCTTGGGGATCGTTGCGAACATCTCCCAGTCGGCGCCGTCGTACACCCCGACCCGGAAGACCTCCTCGAAGTCGGGATCGAGGCGCTGGTCGCGGCCGGGCAATTCGACGACCTGCTGGGCGCCGACGGCCGGCGGCGCGGCGAGCGCGGCGGCGAGAGGGATGAGGACGATGGCGTTACGGGTAGCGGCGGTCATTCTCCTGCGCCTCCATTTTTCGCTGTCTGGGACGGTCGGTGTCGGTGTTCGTTCAGATCAACATTCACGGCGGTAGCGTTGCCCGCACCTTGCGGTTTCCGGTCCGCCGGTCAACGATAACCGCTGCCCCGTAACTTGCAACCAGGAGGAATCCGTGACCCACGGCCCCAACAGATCCCGCCTGCCCATCGCCGCAGTCGCCGCTCTGGCGTCCGCCCAGCTCATCGCCTGCGACGCCGGAGGCGTTGACTATTCCATGCTTCTCACCCCCGATTCCCTCACCGCCACGGCCCCCGACGTCTTCCAGGCCCGCTTCGAGACCAGCAAGGGGGACTTCGTGATCGAGGTCCACCGGGACTGGTCCCCCAACGGCGCCGACCGCTTCTACAACCTGGTGGCCAACGGCTTCTATGATGACGTGCGCTTCTTCCGGGTGGTCGCCGGGTTCATGGCCCAGTTCGGCATTCACGGAGACCCTGCGGTGGCGGCTGCCTGGCGCGGCCATCCGATTCCGGACGACTCCGTGATGCAGAGCAATACGCGCGGCTTCGTGACCTACGCGATGGGCGGCCCCAACACCCGCACAACCCAGATCTACATCAATTACGGGGACAACAGCCGGCTTGACGAAATGGGCTTTTCGCCCTTCGGAGAGGTGGTCGAGGGGATGGATGTCGTGGATGCGATCCATTCCGGCTATGGCGAGGGGGCGCCCCGCGGAAGCGGGCCTGCGCAGGGGGAGATCCAGTCGCGCGGCAACGAGTACCTCAGCGCCGAATTCCCCAATCTCGACTTCGTGAGGCGGGCGACGATCGTCTCGGAGTGATCCGGCGGACTACCCGCCCTCCAGCGCCTCCAGCTCCGCCTGCAGGCGCTCCAGGACAAGCCTGTCGTAGGCATCGCCCAGCGGGAATTCCGCCGCCCTCGTCATCATTTCCCGCTGCATTTCCCGGCCCTCCCTGCCCTTGAGCAGAGGTAGCCTGAGCGCATACTCGAACAGGAAGATCCTCGAATCGGGCATCAGCTCCAGCGCGCGCTCGAAGTGGGTGCTGGCCTCGCCCCGGTTTGCGCCGTAGGTGACGCGGGCCATCATCCGCCCGGCGCGATCGACGACGTCGGCGTGCCAGCCGGCGAGGGCGAGGTGTGCCTCGGCGTGGAGGGAGTCGCGGGCGAGCGTCTCCTCCAGCAGATCGCGGATCCTGCCCCCGTAGCCGCGCCGCAGCGCCGTCATCGCACCTATGGTCTGGGAGTACCGGCCAAGGGCGTGGGCGGACTGGTAGTGCGCCTCCGGATTGGCCGCATCGGCCTGGACGGCCATCTCGCCCAGCTCCATCGCTCGTTCGAACATCCCCTGCTTTTCTTCCTCCGCGGCCAGGTAGTAGCCGTGGATGGCCAGCGACTTGGTCGCCAGGGCATAGCCGTCGGAGGTGCCGAGGGCCTCGGCGATCTCCACCGCTTCGAGAAAGCGGCCCTCGGTGTAAGCGGTCATCGCGTCTTCCATTGACTGTGCCTCGGCGTCGTTGGCGAAGAGCGCGCCCGTCGCCGGGAGCAGCGCTGCCGCCGCTGTGAGCCGGAGAAGTCGGGGAAAGGTCATCGGGGCCTCCCTGGGTCGTGCGTAGCGCACGCGGATGTCGAATACCTCGCACACATAATTCACATCGGCCGGAGGCGTCGCAAGGGTGTGCGGGGTGGGGGCCGCACTTGGCGCACGCATCTGGCTGCCCGCACTGCCTCCCTGTATTTTGCCGGTGCTCGATGCTCGACCAACCGCGCCCAATCCCCTGGTCAGGAGTCCACGATGCGATCCCACCTGATTCTCGTCCCGGCCC
>JAPOOQ010000045.1 GCA_026713345.1 Gemmatimonadota bacterium
AAGGTACGGCGTGTTGGACCCGAAGATGAGCACCGCCGGGCGGTCGTAGGCATGCGCCATGTGGCTGAGTCCGGTGTCGACGCCGACCAGGACGCGGCACCGCGACACCACGGCCGACGCCTCCCCCAGCGTAGTCCGCCCGACGAGGTCGACGAGGGGGGCGGGGCGGGGGGCGGGTGCGGGTCCGGGCGCGGGCGCGAGTCCGGCGGATCCGGAGGCGCGAGGGGCCCGCACGATCCGGTCCGCCGCCACGCGGTCCCCGGGGCCCCCGAGCAACACCACGCCCAATCCCGTGCGCTCCCGGACCGCGCTGATGAGCACCGACCACCTCTCCTCCAGCCAGTGCTTGTAGAACCGGGTCGTGAACGGACAGGCCACCACGAAGCCCTCCTGCAACCCCTCCTCCTCGATCACCCGCTCGACCGCGGCCACCTCGGCGCGGCTGCGCGGTATCTCCATCGGGAAGGGATCCGCCCCCAGTCCCAGCATCGCGGCGAGATAGCGGTACTCCGACGAGATCGCGCGCGGATCGCCCCCGCGTTCGACCACCGCCGTCATTAGGCGGCTGGACCCCTCGCGCGAACCCAGCCCGATCCTCACGGGAGCGCCCGACAGGAACGTCACCAGTCCGCTCCGCAGCAGCCCCTGCGCGTCGATCGCGACATCGAAGCGGCGCTCCCGCAGCGCCCCGAAGAAGTCGGTCACGGCACCGGCCAAAGCACCCCAGCGTCCGCCGCGCAGCATGCGCCTCCACGCCCCGCGCTCCAGAACGATCACCTCGTCGAGGCGCGGATTGTGGCGGATCACGTCGGCGGCGCCGTCCTCGGCCACCCAGGCGATGTGCGCGCGGGGATACCTGCGGCGCAGCGCCCCGGCGAGCGGCGACGCGAAGGCCACGTCGCCCCTGGCCGACAGCCGCACCACGAGGATCTTGCCGACATCGTGAGGAATCATGACAGGAAGGTTATTGTTCGCCGGGTGCGCGGCAAAGCGGGTCGGGGAGCGCGCCGGCCCGGCCCCTCGCGCGCCGCAACCCCATGGTGCTCACAGCGGTAAAGCGAACATGACATCTTGTAAAGCAGACATTACATCCGTGCCGATGCCGAGTAGTCGGAACGGTCCACCGTGGATTCGCTGACGGGAAGGCTGCGGGATCTCGCCGTCGGGGCGGGATTCCTCGCCTTCGCGACGGGTCAGCGCCTGCGCACGGGACGGTGGCGCTCCGACGCGCGCACCCGCAACGGGAAGGTGGGCGAACCGAGGCGCCGGGCGCCCGGACCGAGGATCCTGGTGCACGGGGTGAGCGTGGGCGAGACCAACGCGCTCGTGCCGCTGGTCGAGGCGCTGGCCGACTCCGATGCCGCGCCCGATGTGGTAGTCAGCGCGAGTACGTCGACGGGATTCGAGCGGGCGCGGCAGCTCCACCGCGGCAGCAGGGAGGTCGTACGCTTCCCTCTTGACCTCACCTGGATGGTGAACCGGTTCCTGGACGCGGTGCGACCCGAAGCGGTGGTCCTGGCCGAGCTCGAACTGTGGCCGACCTTCATGGCCGCCTGCGCGCGCCGCGGGATCCCGGTCTCGGTGGTGAACGGCCGCCTCTCCGCGCGGAGCTTCCGGGGTTACCGCGCCTGGCGCCCCTTCGTGCGGCCGATGTTCTCCCGGCTGGCGCTGGTCGTGGCTCAGACCGATGTCTACCGGGCGCGCTTCGTCGAACTGGGCGTGCCCGCACCTAGGGCGGTCGTCGGCGGCAGCCTCAAGTGGGACGCCGCGCAAAAGGAGCCCGATCCGGCCCAGGCCCGGGCGCTCGCGTCGTCACTGGGGATCGACGCCGACAAGCCGCTCATCGTCGCCGGCTCGACCGGCCCGGGCGAGGAGGCAGCCCTGATCCGCGAACTTCCCCGTGGATGCCAGCTCCTCCTCGCGCCACGGAACCCGGACCGCTGGGACGTGGTCGCGGCGCTAGTCCCCGGGATGAGGCGGCGCAGCATGGCGCCCGGTGCTCCACCGGGAAACGATGCACCCCCACCCACCCCCGACCCCCCCGTCTTCCTCCTCGACACCATCGGCGAACTCACCACGGCCTACACCCTTGCCGACGCGGTCTTCGTGGGCCGGAGCCTCGCGCCGATGGGCGGCTCCAACCCCCTGGAGCCCGTCGCGGCCGGGAAGCCCACCGTGATCGGCCCGCACCACGAGCACTTCGAGGACATCGTCACCACCCTGAGCGCCGCCGGCGCGCTCGAAGTCAGCGATGAACCCATGCGCGTCATCACGGAGTGGATCCGCGATTCGGCGGCACGGAAGGCCGTGGTGCGGGCCGGAAAGAACACCCTGTCCGCTCACCGCGGGACATCAGCGCGAACGGCAGCGTTGGTGCTCGGGATCCTGGCCGTCTGAGGCGAACGCCTGCTCAATGGCCAGGATTCACTTCGGAGCTAGCTATACAATCCCTTGAAAGGCTCTACTGCCTCTTCCACCGCTTCCGCAACGCATGCCGCAATGTCGATTACGTACCCTATCTCACAGCCCACCCTCCCCAGCAGGCCGCGGGCACCGTCGATGCACTGCCGGACAGCGTCGACGGCATCTTCCCCGCACTGCCGGAGTTCCTCCGAGGGCGTGCACCCACGCACGGAGCCGTCCTGGTTCCTGCACTCGGAACCATCCTGCGACTCCTGAGCGACCGCTGCCGTTTCGAGCAGGGCGCAGCCAAGGTTTACGGCGACTTCCGCGACTGCAACCGCTTTCGGCATTGCGGCTCCGCCGTCGGTCAGCGCCTCGGGTGCCGAGGCGCCAAACGCAGGGCTGGGCGACAGCATCAGGATCCCGTTGACCGCGACGATTCCGAACAAGGAACTGATGGGGTATGATGTCTCGTTTCTCATAGTGACCTCCAGATGACTTCAGGTAGCCGGACCCGCCCCGGTGGCGCGTCCCGTAGCAAACGATACCGGGCAGAGGCACCGCCGGAGAGCGCGAAAACCCCACAACCATGGGGGACAACACCTGGCGCTGATGAGCGACAATCCCAGCTTCACACTGCCTGAGCACTTCCTCGCAAGACGGGAGAGCGTGGCAGAGTCGAGGCCCGCCCGTTCCACCGCGGTCTCGAAAGTGGCGGCGCTGTCCACCGAAGCAGACAGATGGACGGCCCGGGCCAAAACGTCCCGGGCCGTCCATCCTCGGGGAAAGACACTGGCTTGCGGCAGGTAGTCCATTCCTTAGCGTCGCCGGTATTCTCCCGAACGCAATCCACCCACCACGCAGCGTCCGCGATCGGGACGAAGCAGTCCCAGCAGAACCGCTAAGAACGTTGTCTTTCCCACCCCGTTCGGCCCGACCAGAGCGGTGATCTCGCCCGGCTTGGCTGCCAGCTTCAAACCGCAGAGCACGCGGACCCGCCGAAATGTACTCTGTAGGAAACGGCCAGATCCGACACCCGGACCTCCCCGGCCGCCTTAGTTGGCATCGAGGTTGTCCAGACTGCGCATCTCGATCCGCGTGCCCTCCAGCTCCGCCCAGGCGGCCAATACCGATGTCCCGTCCTGGAAGAGCATCGGGGCCGGCGGCACGGACAACGTAACCGCCCGCCCACCCTCCCCTCGAATCACCAGCTGAAGGGTCTCCATATCCGCATCGCCGGGCGCCAATACCTGATAGACAAGCCTCCCCCCCGGCATCGCGGACACTCCAACGAGCGCCGGCATGGATTCCGGAAGCTGCACGCGGATCCCCATCTTCCGTGCCTCCGCGATCACGTCCGCGAATTCACGGGCTGCTTCCGCCGGAAAGTCGAGGCGTTCCAGCCAGTCGTGGCAGATCGCATCCAGTCTTTGCCCGGACAGGTCGACGAGATCCAGGCAACTCTCCCACCCCGAGCCAAAGAGAAATCCCTGCGGATGACCTCCAAATACGGTGAGAGTGCCGCCGAAATCGAACTCCTTGGCTTCTCCATCACGGTGCGCGAGGGAACGGATTGTTCCATCTACGGCCTCAACTGCGGCGTGGATGGATGTGCCGGTGTCGGCCCTCAAGCACTCGAACAGCAACAACAACCCGGCCGGTGTGGATACGGCATCGCTGACTCGCACCGTGGGTGCAAAACAATCCAGAGTCGGGCCAGGTTGGAATCTGCGATCCACGATGTGCTGTCCACCCGGGCTGAACACATGCACGATGCCATCACCCACGACCACGATCGAGTCGCCGTGCGCCACGATTGCGTTGGCACGCCGGAATTCGCCCGGACCGCTCCCCTCCCGGCCGAAGCTCAGCACCGGCCCACCCCCAGGACTGATGCGATGGACCTGATGTGCCCGTCCGTCCAGTACAAACCAGACTCCGTCATGCACCGTTGCATCGGAAACCGAAAAGACTTCGGGAAACAGCCGGGCCTCGGGCGGGGGACTCGCCGGTTCCGATGTCCGTTCGGCAGGATGCGATTCCGCCGGGGAACCGAAGTCCTCCGGGTCCGCTTCCGAGCAGCCGGATGCGACGACACCGGTGTACAGGAATGAAGCAACTGCGGCGATGATCCCGGTCTTCCGTTTACCGGGGCGTGTCAATGTGTTACTCACGACTCTCTCCACTTTATACGGTGAACGGAATCCAGACTTCTTCCAGGTATTCGATTGCGCATTTCGTGACACTCCGACCACGCTCCACCCCACAGCCAATCCGCCCCCAGAAGCCGACGCCCTCTGAGCAGTCGTCGTATGCGTCATCCGCTTCATCGACGCACATCGCGAGAAGCTGCTCGGGTGTGCACGGCTGCATTTCCCCGTTCTCGTCCGGGCACATTGGATCGCCCGGCTCCCCGGGATGCTGAGTGGCTGCCGCCACCCCGGCCGACATGCAGGGAACGAGGTCGAAGGGGGCGGCAACGGCCGCGTCCGCAACAGATCCGTCGTCACTGGGTGATACATTGGCCGAAGTTCCGAACGCCATTCCGGGCAATAGCGCCAGAGTCCCGGTGACGGCGGCAATCCTGAGCAATGTATCGGGTACAGAAGTCGTTCTGGCTTTCATGGTGACCTCCCTGTGATTCGGTTGGCGGGACCCGCCCTCGTGGCGGCGTCCCGTGGCACACGATACCGCGCGCCAAGGTCACACGAGAGCGGACGAGACCCATGAATCGCAGAGGAAAACACCTGGCGTCGAAGTGTGACAAACCCACAGGACCGGACCGCCGGAGCCATCGCGGACCACGCGCAGGGTCCGTCACCGACGCTCCCTCCCGTGCTCCGTGAGCACCCCGGCCTCCAGCGCGAATCCGACGATCTCCGCCCGTGTGCGGAGCTCAAGCTTCCTTCTGATGTTCGCCCGGTAGTTCTCCACGGTCTTCGGGGCCAGAAAGACGCGAGCCCCGATCTCCCTGGAGGTCAGGCCCAGGGCCACCAGCGGCAGGATCCTGCGCTCGCTCCGGCTCAGCCGGTCAAGCCCGTTCCCGTGGGAGTTGGAACCGTTGTCTTCAAGGCGTTTCCGGAGGGTGCAGGTGCCCCAGCGCGGGACATACATCCGGCCGACGGCCAGAAAGTCGAGGGCCGCCACCATCCTCTTGCCCGAGCGGGCTGTGGTGATGCAGCCCATGCCCCCGGCGTGAAGCACGCGGTCCAGGAGCGCCGAATCCTCTTCGGCGGCCAACACGAGGATGCGCGGGGTGGGCGTGAGGCTATTCAGTTCCCGGATGACAGAGGACAGATTCCGCCCGGAATGCCCGACTTCCAGGACTACGATGTCGGGGTGCGTCGTGCGAGCCAGCGGCGGCGCCTGCTCGCAGGCGGGAGCCACACCGCGGACCCTGAAACGCCCGGTCTCTTCCAGGATCCGCTTGACCCCCGCCAGAAGCAGCGACTGCCGGCCGGCCAGAACAACGGCAACCACATCCGGCACTCCGTCCCGCACCCACATCGCTCCCGGTCCGAGCCATCCTAGAGCGTTGGCACGGCCAGCCCTGGTCATCTTCCATACATTGCTGAACACTACGTATTCCTCTATTAGCTTGACGTAAAGTACTCAATATGAACTTCAACCGATCCAGAAACCTGAATATAGATATTGCAATGGCCCATACGCAAGTCACCAGTGAAACGACGAGGCCCAGCGGCAGGACGAAGATCCCGTGGGGACTACATGCGGGGGGACCTCAGCCCGCCGCCTGCCCCCCCTGCACCACCCCAAGAAACCCTTCGTAGAGCCGCCGCACGACCGGACCCACCGTCCCGTCGCCGACCCTGCGGCCGTCGATCTCGACCACCGGCCGCACCTCCGTGGTCGTGCCGCTGAAGAACACCTCGTCGGCGAGGTACAGTTCCGGGAGCGGGATGGTGCGCTCCTCCACCGGGATGCCCATCCCGCCGGCCAGCTCGATCAGGAGGTCGCGGGTGATCCCGTGGAGGATGTAGTTGGACTTCGGCGCCGTGGTGAGCACCCCGTCGAAGACCGCGAAGAGGTTGTTGTGGGAGCCCTCCAGCGCGATGCCGTCCCGCACGAAGATGGCGTTCCCCGCCCCCGCCTCCACCGCCGCCTGCGCGGCGAGCACATTCGCCAGCAGCGCGATCGCCTTGATGTCGGCGCGGGCCCAGCGCTGGTCCGGGACGGTCACCGCGCTGATTCCGCGCGCCCAGTCCTCCATGGCGGGCCGCGCGAACCGGTTCGCGAAGGCGTAGACGGTCGGAGCGACCGGCGGGTCGGGAAACCAGTGCGTCCTGGGCGCCGTGCCCCGGGTCACCTGCACGTACACGTACGCGCCCGATGCCCCGTCGAGTCCGTTGCGCGCCAGCAGCTCCTCCTTCACCTGCTTCAGCGGCGCCGCCTCGAAGTCGATCCCGATCGCAGCCAGCCCCCTCCGCAGGCGGCCGAGGTGCTGCACCCAGCGAAAGAGGCGGCCGCCGTACGCGGGCGTCACCTCGTAGACACCGTCCCCGAACAGAAACCCGCGGTCGTTGACGGAAACCTTCGCGTCCCCGGCGGGCAGATAATCCCCGCTAAGGTAGACGACGCTCAAGCTCAGCCGCCCCCGCCCTGCTCCAGCTTCTCGAACTCCTCGATCAGCTCCGCATCGCGGATGGGAGGCGATCCGGCCGCGTCGCCGCTCGCCCCGGCGTCAGCGTCCGCACCGCCGTCTCCGCTCGCCCCGGTCCCCGCGCCCAGTTGCTTGGGCTTTTCCTCCTCGGGCGCCGCGATCAGTCCCATCTTCGCCTTCAGCGCCAGTAGCTTGTCGTCGACGCCCGCACCCTCGGATCCCGCCTCCAGCCGCACGAACTCGGTCTCCAGCGTATCGCCGGTGAGCGCCTCGGTGACCTCGGCCTGGGCCAGGTTCCGCCGTTCCTCCTCCTCGATCTTGTCCGCCATGCGGTTGAAGGCCTCGAAGGCGGAGGTGTCCGACAGGCCGGACATGGTCTCGTGGATCCGGCGCTGGGCCTGGGCCCGCTTCTGCTTGGCGATGAGCAGGTTCCGCTTCCGCTTCGCCTCCTCGATCTTGTCGTTGAGCTGGCGCAGGGACCCCTTCAGCTTCTCGGTCTCGGCCGCCTGGGCCTGCCAGGTCTGCTCGAGCGCCGCGGCCTGCTCGGCGTGCTCCTGCTGGCGCACCAGCGCCTGCTTGGCGAGGTCGTCGCGCCCCTGCTGGACCGCGAGCATGGCGCGCTTCTCCCAGGCCTGCCTCTCCTTGCTCGCATCGGCCATCTGGCGCTGCAGCTTGCGTTCATCGGCGATCGCGCCGGCGACTTCCCGCTTGGCCTTGGCCAACTGGTCGCGCATGTCGACGATGATCTGATTCAACATCTTCTCCGGGTCTTCCGCCCGGGAGATCAAGTCGTTGATGTTCGACTTGATCATCGTTGAAAACCTGCTGAAAATGCTCATTCCTGGTCGTCCTCCCCATTGCCGGCCAGCGCCCTGATATCGGACAGATGGGACGAAGCCGCGAGTTGCACGCTCTCGAGCGAGGCCTGCAATTCCTCGAAATCGAGGCTTCCGAGTTGCAGGGTGTCGCTGATAATGAGTTCGCCCTCCTCGATCCCGTATGCGCCGTGGACCATGTCCGTGGCATTGAGCTTGAGCAGGGTCTCGTATAGACCGCACAGATCGGCCTTGTTCGCCGACAGATCCACGACTTTCATGCGGATCAACAGAACCGGCTCCGAATGGTGGACGACGATCGCCGCCCCCCCGCTTCCGGAGCGGAGCACGAACATGCCTTCGTCCACCTCCTCGAAGTCCGCATCCATGCGCATCAGATAGCTTTCAAGGTCGTCCTGGGTAACCATGACTTCTCCTTACCTGTGTGGCTGAAGGTAGCAGGCGGAACGTAACATCCGCGGGCCATCGGGACCAAGCCCATTGATACTAACGCCGCACCGGCCCCCGGAGTGTCACACCGCGGCGTGGCCGACTCACCCGCGCACCCCCCTCCGCGCGCCGCTTCAGCGCCACCGCCATGTCGTTGAATCCGCCCCGGATGAGCCGGCCGAACAGCAGAACCACCAGCGGTGTGAGGGGGCCCTTGAACGCGTCGGTCGTCAGGTAGCGGCAGCGTCCCTCGCCCAGCGCCTCCAGCCGTTGCTCCCGCCGGGCGGAGAGCAGCAGGCGATGGCCGGTCTTCGTGCTCCAGGCAAGCCGATGTGGCGGATCGACCACCTCGATGCGTTCTCGCTGCTTCACCCTGAGCGGCCCCAGCGTCACGTGCAGATCGACCGGAGAGCCGACCCTGGAATCGGTGTCCACCCGTGTCGTGAAGGGATTCCACTCGCCGTAGCGCCCGAAGTCCACGAGCACCTCCCACACCCGCTCGATGGGCGCCTCGATCTCCACCGCATCGGAACGAATCAGGTGCCGGAACACTGCGCCCCCTCCCGCGCCGTTCCGGGAGCGCTGGACGCGACCTCCGCGCCGCCCGTGCCTGCCGTGCCATCCCGCCCGTGCTTCGCCAGCAGCGCCTCGCTCTCTTCCCACAGCCGCGCGCCCGCGTCCTCGTCCATGGCCAACGGCGATGGCTCCCGCTCCCGCATCAGGTGCAGGTACGCGCCGCTGCGCCGCCCCATCTCCTCGGCGCAGCAGGCATGGATGACCGGCGCCGCGGCCTTCACGGGCGATGCGAAGAACAGGCGCATGACCGGTC
>JAPOOQ010000046.1 GCA_026713345.1 Gemmatimonadota bacterium
ATCGACGCGCGCTTCAACGGCGAGGCGCTCGGCTATCAGGGAATGGCCCTCCTGTCGGGCTCTGTGCGCGGCGACGAGTTCTACGGATGGACTTCGCTGCCGAATGGGGCGGACCCGTCCTTCCAGGGCACCCGCATCGAGGGCTTCGAGGGCGCGGAGCGCGGCACGGTGGCCATGGACGTCCCCGAGATCGACCTCCCCTTCATCCGACCGATGATGGATTACGGCCGCACCTCGATCCCCGACCAGCCGGCCGCGGTGGTCGTGCGCAACGCCACCGTGTGGACGCAGGGCCCGCAAGGGCGCATGGAAGACGCCGACCTCCTGGTCCAGGCTGGCAAGGTGGTCGAGGTGGGGCAGGATCTGCAGGCTCCGCGCGGCGCGGTTGAAATCGACGCCATGGGCAAGCACGTGACCCCGGGTCTGATCGATCCGCACATCCACTCGGGCGTCAGCGCCGTGAACGAGAGCGGATTCGCCATCGTGCCCGAGGTCCGCATGGGCGACGTGGTCACCCACAACAACATCTGGATGTACCGCCAGGTCGCCGGCGGGCTGACGTCCGCGCACATCAAGCACGGCTCCGCCAACCCGATCGGGGGCGAGAACGTAATCGTGAAGATGCGCTGGGGCGCGCTGCCCGAGGACCTGAAGCTCGAGAACGCGCCCCGGACCGTGAAGTTCGCGCTCGGCGAGAACCCGAAGCGGCGCCAGGGGCGGTATCCCGACACGCGCATGGGGACGCAGGAGATCATTCGCGACCACTTCATGGCCGCGCGCGACTACGAGCGCGAGTGGCAGCGCTGGGAGGCCGACGGAGAGGGGATTCCGCCGCGCCGAGATCTGCGCATGGAAGCGATCCTCGACATCCTGAACCAGGAGCTCCTGATCTCGTCGCACGGCTACCGCGCGGACGAGTTCCTCGCGCTGGTGCGGCTCGCCGAGGAGTTCGGCTTCCGGGTGCAGACACTGCAGCACGGCGTCGAGGCGTACAAGATTGCGCCGGAGCTGGCCGCGTCCGGGGTCGCGGCGGTGGTGTGGAGCGACTGGGGCGCCTTCAAGCTCGAGGCCTACGACGCCACCGTGTACAACGCCCGCATCCTCATCGAGGCCGGGGTGACGACGTCGCTGCACTCCGACAACAGCCAGATCGCCAGCCGCATGAATTGGGAGGCGGGCAAGCTGCTGCGCACCGGTGTCACCGAGGAACAGGCCCTCTCGACGGTGACCAACGGCGCGGCGAAGGCCATCGCCATCGACGACCGCGTCGGCTCGCTGGAGGCGGGCAAGGACGCCGACTTCGTCATCTGGAACGGCAATCCGCTGTCCCAGTTCACCCGCGCGGAACAGACGTGGGTCGACGGACGGCGCTACTTCTCGCTGGAAGAGGACGCCGCCATGCGGGAACAGGTCGCACGCGAACGCAACGAGCTCATACAGGCCGTTCTTTCGGCCGGAGGAAACTGACCATGACAACGACAAAGCGAGGAGCCATGACGAACGGTATCCTGTCCCGGTTCGGCGGCGCGGCCGCGCGGATCCATCCCGCGGCACCCGTGCTGCCGGCCGCAGCCGCACTCATTCTGGCGGTCGCCCTCGGCAGCGCCCTCACGCCCGCCCAGGCGGACGCCCAGGTGCGCATGACCGTGCCCCCCCAGACCCAGGCGGTGGCGCTGCAGGGCGCGACGATCCACACCGTCACCCAGGGGGTCATCGAGAACGGCACGATCGTCTTCGAGAACGGTGTGATCACCGCGATCGGGACCGATGTCGAGGTGCCGGCGGGCGCCCGGGTGGTCGACGTCTCGGGCAAGCACATCTACCCCGGCCTGATCGACGCCTACAGCAGCGTGGGGATCGCCGAAATCGGCGCGGTCGATGTCTCCAACGACACCAACGAGATGGGGGACTTCAATCCCAACGTGCACGCCGACGTCGCGGTCAACGCCGAGAGCCGGCACATCGGGACGACGCGTTCCGCGGGCGTGCTCGTCACGCTCACGACCCCGGGCGGCGGAATGGTCTCGGGGATGTCGTCGGCGATGAACCTGGAGGGGTGGAGCTGGGAAGAGATGTCCATGGAGTCGTCCGCGGCCCTGAACGTGAACTGGCCCAGCCCGGGCGGGGGCAGGTTCCGCGGCTTCGGTGGGCGCAGGCCGGGCAACCTGCCCGAAGGGTTCGAGATGCCGGAGCGGCCCACCTATGAAGGGCAGGTGCAGGAGCTGAAGGACTTCTTCGCCGAGGCGCGCGCCTACCGCGACGCCATCGCGGCCGGTGAAGAGGTGCGCAGCGACTCCCGCTATCTGGCCATGATTCCGGCGCTCGACGGGGAGATCCCGGTGGTCGTCGCGGCCGAGAGCGCGTCCCAGATCAACGACGCCGTCACCTGGGGACAGGAGGAAGGCCTGAGGATCGTGATTCGCGGTGGCCGTGACGCCATCCACGTCGCCGACCGCCTTGCGGCCAACGAAGTCCCGGTCATCCTCACGTCCACGATGTCCGGCCCGAGCCGGCAGTACGATGGGTACGACGGCGCCTACACGATGCCCGCGCGCCTGCACGAGGCGGGGGGGCGCTTCGCCATATCCGGCGGCTCCGGCTCGCTCTACTCGAACCGGCTGCCCTGGGAGGCGGGCGTCGCCGTGGCCTTCGGACTCCCCGAGGAAGAGGCGCTCAAGGCGGTGACCATCAACGCGGCCGAGTTCATGGGGATCGACGACCGCGTCGGCTCCCTGGAGCCCGGCAAGCGGGCGACGCTGCTCATCACGACCGGAACCCCCCTCGACCTGACCAGCGACATCGAGCAGGCCTACATCGACGGCCGCGAGCTCGACATGATGGACATCCAGAAATACTTCTTCGAGAAGTACATGACGAAGCTGATGCAGCGGATGCGGGTGATCAGCTAGGGGGCTTCCTGCTTTTTGGGAGCGGGCGGCGGCGGTGGTGGCGGTGGCTTTCCGGCTGGAGGCCATCCGCCGCCGCCGACCCGGTCGTCCCTGTCCGGGAGCTGTCTAGACGGCGGAAATGGCGAGTCGGGCCTCGTTCTGCTCTCTGATCTGGATCTGCTTGTTCTCCCAGTAGTCATACGCTTGCTCCATAGTCGATTCAATCAGTTTTTCATCCTTGCCACGGCGCGACATCCGTGCCGTGATCTCGTTCAATTCTCTGGCCATCCGCTGCCACTCCTCCCGTACATGATCCAATGGCAGGTCGTCGATTTCTTGCCACAGTGCCTTCCACGCAATCAAGAGATCGCCCAGGCGTTGCTGGCGGTACGCCGCAGCAGCCACGACGCCACTGACGCGGTAGATCAACGGGAGAACGCTTGACGCGACGGTCAGGGCAATGGGCAACAGGGTCCACGACCCCGCGGGACTCAGCGCCGTGACCAGGCTGATCATGGCCATGACGGTCGTGATAACCGTCATCCACTGTTCCTTCCTGGCCAGCTTCCCGGCGAGTTCCCCATAGTAGCGGGCCAAACGGTCGGTATCGACCATATCGCTCCATACATCGGTTCTCAGCTCGCTGCTCATGGCATCCCTCCTGTATCTGTGGTGCGGATCCCAAGCGGTATCCCGCCCAAGTGCAAATATAAAGCGGTGGGCACGGCAATGGCCCAATCACCGCGGCTGGCCGAATCTCCCGGGGTGTTGGGCCTGCGTGAATTACGAATCGACTTCCTGAACAATAACGGGGTTCAACGACCGTAGAGTCGACTATCAGTCAGCCCCTACTCGGACCCCCCCACCGCCTCAACCGAAGCCAGCAGCAGCGCCGACGACTCCGACATATCCCGATAATATGCCACGAATCGCTGCGTTTCGGGAGCGTCGTAGGGCGCCAGGTTCTCCGCCCAGCGGTAGCCGATCGGCTGGAACCAGAGTTCGGCGACGATGGTGAAGGGTCCGGCCGACGGATCTACCGCCACCGAGTAGCGCACCGCGTCGGAGCCGGCGGCGAAGTCGGGGTCCGAGGTGGCGGCGCCGATGGGGCGGACACGGGCGTCGGCTCGGGCGGCGTCGAAGCCGTCCGGGAGGATTCGGTTGTCCTTCACCCAGCGCGCCGCTGACATGAGGCCGGTGGTGACGGCGCCTGCCGCATCGACCATCACCCCCTGGTAGACCTGGACCTGGTCCGGGGACTCGATGGTGGTGTAGTGGGGCTCGTAGCCGGCGCCGTTCTCGTCGTGGTCGTCGCCGGTGACGCTGCCGTCGGGGTTGAGCGCGCCGGACTCGAAGACGAGGCGGCCGGCGGCGTCGGTCACGGCCACGCGCAGCCAGGCGCGCCGCGACGGGTAGGCGGTGGGGAACTTGTGGCCGGCCTGGTTGCGCACGGTGACGGTGGTCTCAAGGCGGTTGCCGTTGACGACGGGGTCGCCGATTTCGACGGTGGCGGTAGCCGTGCGGAGGTGGTCGGCGGTGCGCTCGGCGGCGAGTTCGAGCTCCTGGGGGAGCGCGGTGACGCCGAGTTCGGCACGGTAGCGGTTCAGCATCCGCAGCATGAAGAAGTTGCCGCCGCGGAAGACGTGCCGGGAGACCTCGGGGCGGGCGCGGCCGAGCACCCGCGTGACCGGGACGTCTTCCCCGACCTCGGGCATGTGGCAGTCCTGGCAGCTGTGCTCGCGCTCGGCGCCATCGGCGTAGATGCTGGCCTGCCACTCCAGGTAGGGGGACTGCTCGGGGAAGGGTGGCCCGCTGCTGCCGCCATCCTGAACCGCGTGGGTGATGACGGTATGACATGACGCACAGAGCCCCGACGAGGTGACGTGCTCGCCCAGGGTGGGGCGGAAGCCGGTCGCGGAGTGCATGATGCCGACGCCGCCCTCGTCGGGTTCGAAGGGGCCGAAGACGGGGCGGCCCTCGGCGGGCGTCTCGGCGGCGATCTCGAAGCGGGCGGTGAACGTCGCCTCGGTGCCGAGTCCGTCCGGCTGGATCTGGTGGCAGAGCGCGCAGGAGACGCCGTCGGCGGCCAGGTCGGCGTAGGGGCCGTCCGCGTCCCCGATCGGGAGGTTGGCGAAGACCGCGCCGGAGCCCCCGTCCTGGATCGCGGCCACGGTGGCCATCGGCATGTGGCAGCGGGCGCACTCGCCCTCGATCGCGGCCGCCGCCTCCGGATAGTCCATGATCTCGCGCCGCACCGCCGCGTGGAAGTACGGGTCGCGGGCGGCGTTCGCCATCATCGAGGCGCGCCAGTCGAAGCCGATCGACACGTCGGTGCCGTCCTCGGCCGCGACCCCCTTGTGGCAGGCGATGCAGCGGTCGGCGGTTTGGAAGTTGTCGGTGGCGTCGGCGGTGGCCGGAAGGACGGTCGGGTGGGGCGCGGATTCGGCCGGGCGCAGAACCTGCGCGGCCGGCGGGAGCTCCCCGGGCGCATCCGCGGGTAGCGTTCCCGCCGTGGAGGGAGCGCCCCCTGCGATCAGTGCCGCGCCCACAAGGCCGGTACCGCACGCGGCGGTGAACCTCATCCCCACGAATGCCCGTCTCCGCTTCGACATCGTCACCATCCCTCGAAGAAGCCGCCGTCGAACCAGTCGAGCAGCACGTACGCGACCAGCCGCATGGGACGCGCGGGTTCGTTCGCGCCACCCCCCACCGGCAAGAGGACGCCGATGTTCCCCAGCACATGCTGGCGGGTGTTCAACGCAACCTGCACCTGGGGGACGAGATCGAAGTGCGTCTCCGCGCCCGATTCCAGGTGCTGCCTGGCCTGCACCTCCACCATCGGGGTCCAGGCGCGTCCCCACTCTCCCTCGGTGAAGGTTGCGCCCAGCACGAAGCGGCCGAACACCTCGTTGGAGGCGTCCTCGTAGAGCGGCGCTTCCACGCCCCCCTGGGCCTGGATGAAGGCGTCGTTCGGAAGGATCTGCCCGAACGACGCGTACGCCTCCAGCTTGTTGCCGGGCGCGCCCAGACCGGCTTCCTCGTCACCCGTGGCTATGAACACCTCGCCGCCAAGCGAGAAGATCGTGCCCGACGAGGCACTGTGATACAGCGCGTGCTTTACGCCCAGCACGACATCGCCCAGCCCGTGGCCCCCACCCTCGCCCGCGACCCCGTCGTGGTTGTGATCGTAACCATCCGAATCGGTGTGCGCTCCCACCCAACCGTATGGGATCACCACCTCGATCTGGCTGCGGGGACCGTAGCGCCGCTCGTAGACGTACGCCCCCATCGCGGCCCCGTCCCCCTCCAGATCCACCCGCGCCTCCACGACCCACTCGTCCTCCGGATACGCCTTCTCGGTGAGGAGCGGGCGCGGCAGGTTCAGCTCCCCGCGCGGCCAGTTGTCGTCGGTGCAGAGGCTGCGGATGTAGCCCATCACGCGCTCAAGCTGCTCCACGGTGAGCGCGCCGCGAAACGCCGGCATCATCTCGCTGAAGCCGCGCACCGGGCCGCCCTCGTGCGCCACCGCGATCCAGTCCCCGTCGGGCTCGCGCGCGGCGAAGTCGCAGTCGGTGAAGTCGGGAATCTCCTCCTCGAAGGCCAGCAGGGAGGGCTCGAACCCGGTGCCGTCGAGGCCGTGGCAGTTGGCGCAGGAATTGGCGTAGATGGCCTCGCCGGACGCGTCGGCGAGGGCGGCGCCGTTGACTGCATAGGGAAGTTGGGCGGATGCGGGGGCTGGGAGGCAGAGGTACAGCGCTGTGAGTGCGAACGCGCTCAGCCGGAGGGACGGGACCGCCGAAACCGTCGCCAAAATGACTCGGTCCGCCGTGAATTCCCTCATCGCGCTCCCGGTACTATCTCGGTTCAGTCCTCACCGGCCGCGGCAGACCGGTACACGCGGGGTATTGTACGTCAGATCTTGGACCGCAGCCAGTCGAGGATGAAGCGCACGACGCGCTTGAGGATATTTGCCATGGGGTCCGTCCCTTC
>JAPOOQ010000047.1 GCA_026713345.1 Gemmatimonadota bacterium
CGAGGGTGCCGCGGACTGGTACATCTCGAAGCCGAGGGCCTCGATCGAATCGATGCCCGGACCGTCCACCACCAGCATGGCGCCGATGTCGCGGGCACCCTCCGGCACGGTCAACTCCACCGTCAGGTAACCGGGGTCCGGCTCCAGGGAGACGGGACGCACGAGATCATCCGCGTCTGCGCAGCCCCAGAGCAGTGCGACGCCGAGCAGCAACACCACCGTGTACCAGAGCGCCAATCCGCGCCGGGAAGCGGTCCGGGCCGAGGGTCGGCCAAACGCGCACTGGCCGCGCCTGGGCACGGGGCCGGCCGACCCCGACATGTCGTGGATCTCGCGGACGCGGCGGCGCGCAAGCGCACGCCCGGAGAGCAAGGCCCCCATGCCGAAGAGCGGAGCGCCTACAGGAGCCGGTGTCGAACCGCAGTCCACTTCACCCCGTCGGCAGCGTTCGACCCAGAAGAGCATGTCACCGAGGTCGTAGCTTCCGTTCCGGTTGCCCAGTTGATCCAGGGCGTCGAGCTGGACAGGGCTCAGGTTCCCTTCCCCCATCAGGGCGGCCGCAGCGGCCTCGGGAGTTACGCCTTCGAGATGCATCGCCGCGGTGGATTGCACCGCGTCTCCGGCGCTCCGCGCACCTGTGTCCCTGACCCTCACGACGACCGTCGCAGTCTGCCCACCATAGCCGCCGCCCGACGCGGCAACTCGCAGCGTCACGGTCTCGTCGGCCGTGTTCGCGTCATCGCCGGCGGTGACGGCTATCCCCCACCCCCCGTTCCAGTAGGGCAGCGTGAAAGAGACGGTTGGCAGGTCGACATCGAGTGCCGTGCCGTCCATTCCGGTCACCGTCACGGTCACGGCGTCCGTCGGCGCGCTGGTCAGCAGGACGAGGAACCAGTCTCCGTCCTCATCCCCCTCGTCCACGGTCAACGTTCCCGGTTCCACCATCATGCGGCCCGGCGGCAGCCCGACCCACAGGCTGTTGGCCCCGAACTGGTTCCCATCGCCCGTCGCCACCGACGTCGCGACCCCCGGATCGACGACGATCCACAGGCGCCCGTTCTGGTCCGGCATCATCCGCGCGGTGTACTCCAGACCCTCACGGATGACCGTGTAGTCCCAGACCTTCACCCCGATATTCGTCGTGTCCACCGTCGTGAGCGAGTGCGTCTGCCACTCGATGTCTTCCTGCGTGAAGCCCTCGACGGGTTCGCTGAAGGTGATGCGCGTGGTGAACGGGCCCGTTGCGACCCCGGCGGTGTATCGATCGCGCGGCGGCCGGACGTCTTCGAAGTTGATCGTCACCCGCGGGCCCGGGAACCGGTCGATGATGCGGATGGTCCCGCTGCCGATGACGTTGCCGTCGTGGGCAACCTTGATCCGGATCTGCTCGGTCGACTCCTCGCGTTCGTCGTCAATGGCGGTGAAGGTCGCGGCGGCGGAGGTGGAGCCCGCCGACAGGAGGACCTGGTGACCCGCGCCTTCGTCGGCGTCGGCGGGTGTCACGCTGTAGTCGTGCCCCGGGATCGCGTCTCCGCCGAGCTCGAACGTTACCATCTGATCGTCCGCGAAGGTCTTTCCGTTGGTGATCGAGACTGTCGCGATGGACGAGGTCTCGCCCTCTTCCATGATCTCGCCGTCGCTTACCGCCAGCGCGAGGGTGGGGATGTCTTCGTCGTCGGTGATCTCCACCGGGGTACGGCAGCCGCCCTGGCATGCCGCGCCCTGGAGGTCCGAGAGCTGCACCTCGCTCGGCAGGCCGGGCGTCATTTCCAGGACCAGGTCAAAGCTCTCGTCGCCTTCGCGCACATCGTCGTCAACGAGGGTGAGCGACAGCGACGGCCGCGCCTGCCACGTGCCGTCTTCGAGCGTGAAGTCGTCCTCCTGCACGGTGATCACCTCGCTCACGGCCTGGTAGTCCCCGGGCGAACCAGCGGTCCCGCTCCTGGCGCTCACCGAGAACGTGACGGCTGCCCCGCGCGGCATCCCGGCGGCCGCCCGCGCAACAACGGTCGCCGACGGATCCGACTCATCCTCTGTGAACCGGTAGGATTCCTCGGCAAAGGACACCTTGATCGCCGGGCCCGCCTGCGAGACCACGTGCACGGTCGCCGTCGCGTCCTCCGTGTCGTAGCCGCTCACGGAGTCGAGTGTCGCAGTGAGATTGCCGCTCTCCGTGACTGCCGACGAGAACAGGGCCCGGGACAGGTTCAGGCTGGCGACGCTCCCGCGTGCCGCGAAGTTCAGCCGGTACGAGGTGCGCGGCAGCCAATCCCGGTCCTGAGTGACCTGCAGCGTCACGTTGATCGGAGAATCGACGGGCGCCTCGCGCGTGGCAGTCAGCACCAGAGTCTCCAGGCCCGCGATGATCGTGTCGCGGCTCGCGGTCAGGGTGATCTTCGGCAGCACTTCCTGATTGAGGATGCGGATGGTCTGCGCGCTCCCGATCACGTCGCCCTCGTGCGCTGCCGAGACCTCGATCGTCTCGTTCCCATCCTCGAAGGCATCGTCGACTGCCGTCAGCGTCACGGCAACCGAGGTCGGGTCAGTCGGCATGATGACCTGATGATCTGATGCTTCGTCATCATCATCGGCCGGCGCGACCGCGTAGTCGGTGCCTTCGGTTGCCGTGCCGGCGAACGCGAACGTTACCGTCCGCTC
>JAPOOQ010000048.1 GCA_026713345.1 Gemmatimonadota bacterium
TGATCAGCGGGGATCCCCCAGCCATGACTTCGCGGCCGAACACGCGGAATCTCCAGTGGACGCTGCTGCCTAGCTCTCTGCCGTCCTGGACGGGCACCTTGCCGCCATCGTGGGTGCGCCCGCCGGCGGCGTTGAACGCCTGGATGGCGAGAGGGCCCGGGAAGTACTCGTCGGGCGGCTCCGTGTTCGGCAGGGTCCTCAGCATGTTGAGCCACTTGACGGACCCGATGCCCAGCACGTGCCCGATCTCGTGGAGCACCACTGTGTAGAACGAGTCCCAGCGCTCGAAGTCGGGGGCGAAGTACCCTGGCGGGTATTTGGTGGAACTCCAGAAATGCAGGCCCGACGCCTCACGCGTGGCGCAACTGTTCGCATGCGCCGGGCCATCCGGAACCCGGTTCATCAGGATCACCACATCGTCGATGTCCCCCGCGATCCCGGGACCATCGTTCAATCCGCAGGGGGGCAGGTAGCCGTCGAGCGGCACGTTGGAAAGGTCTCCGACGACGATCTCCTCCCACCGGTCAGCGGCCTGCCGCGCCACCTCCCTGTGGCGCTCCGAGAATCCGGAGCCGAAGACCAGGTTGATGTTGAACCGGTCCGGATCCGGCGCCGGTCCCACCTCCAGCGCCACCCGCTGCGATGCAGCCAGCCCGCCCGCATCCGTCGCCGTCACCTCCAGCACCACCTCCCCCTCGCTCCTCGGCTCCATCCACAGCACGCCGCCGGCGATGCTGCCGCCCGCCACCCGCCCGTCGCTCGTCTCGACCCCGTAGACCAGCGAGTCGCCGTCGGGATCGCGGAAGTGCGGCGCGAGTTCGAGCGCCACCGCGCCGCTCCCCGCCGGCACCCAGTAGGGCGGCACGGGCTCGGCCACCTCCGGCGTGCGGTTGTCCGGCTCGGCGAACAGGGCGATCTGCTCTCCCGCGACCACCTCCAGAGCCCTGTAGTACCACTCCGGCACGGGCGGCGGCTGCCCGAAGCTCAGGTGCACCGCCCCGGCGCTTCCCGCCGGCCGCCCGACCACCATCGCAGCGCTGAGGGTGTCGCCGGCCGCCACCTCGAGCCACTCCGCCGAGGCCGTGCCCCGCTGCACCGAGACCGGCATGCGCAGCGCGAACGGAGCCCCGTCCGGCACCCGCATGGCCAGCTGCGCCGGCCCAGGCGCCAACAGACCCGCGTCCAGCCGCGCGAACGCCACCCCAACCGGGAACGGCGAGCCGGGGTTCCCCTCCGCTATGACATGCTCCAGGCTCCGCAGTCCCGCGAAGATGCCGGGCGGCAGCTCCGTGAGTTCGTTCTCCTGCAGGCTCAGCGACCGCAGCTTGCCGAGCCCGCCGAACACCCCGGGCCGCAGTTCGGACAGGTGGTTGAATCGAAGGCTCAGGGACTCGAGATTCTTCAGGGCGCCGAACACGCCCGGCCGCAGTTCGGTCAGGCCGAGCCCCCCCAGGTCCAGGACCCTCAGGTTCTCCAGATCGTCGAAGATCCCCGGCGGCAACGCGTACATCGGCCTCCCCTGGTACCCCAGCCATAGCCTTTCCAGCCCGGTGAGCCCGTCGAAGATCCCCGGCGGCAGTTCAGCCAGCCGGTTGCCGTTCAGGCGGAGATCGCCCAGTTCGGCAAGTCCATCGAACACCCCCTCCGGCAGTTCAGCCAGCCGGTTGTCGGTCAGCCAGAGACTCACGATGCCGGTCAGATCCCTGAACACCCCCTCCGGCAATTCGGCCAGCCGGTTGTTGTCCAGGTAGAGATACCGGATTCTGGCGAGTCCGTCGAAGATCCCCGGCGGCAGTGCGGCCAGGCGGTTGTGGCGCAGGTCGAGAATCCGCAAATCGGCCAGACCCTCGAAGATTCCCGGAGGCAACTCCGCCAGCCGGTTGTATTCTAGGTGTATAGCCCTGGTTGCCAAGCCCTCGAAGATTCCCGGGGGCAGCTCCGTCAGCTCGTTGCGGGACAGGTCCAGCCAATTCAGACTCAGCCCGGCGAAATCCCCGCTCCGCAGTCTGCGGAGGCCGCGGCGCGAAAGATCCATTATCGGCGCTGACAATCGAGCCCGAAGCTCCGCCAGGTGCGCTTCGGTCACCTCCGCGCAACCCGCCACCCCGGCCAGCCGGGCGATCTCGTCCGCCACCGCCGGCGTCCGTGCACACACCCCTTCGTCGCTCTGCACCACAGCCCCCACCTCCACGCTCGCGCCCGCTCCCGCCGACGCCACCAGCGTCTGCCGCCCCGGAGCCTCCCCCAGCGTCCACACCGCCGCCGCCAGCCCCAGACTGTCGCTCGCCGTCTCCGCCGGATCTGCCGAACCGTGGCCCGCCGCCGTCTCGAACCGCACCGTCGCTCCCGGGATTCGCCTCCCCCCCGCGTCCAGCCCCGCCCTCCCCCCCCCCCCCCCACCCCCCAGCCGGCCGCCCGCCGCCCCCGCCGAACCCGCCGACCGGTGGCCCGCCGCCGCCTCGAACCGCACCGACGCTCCCGGACCCCGCCTCCCCAGCGTGTCCAGCACCGCCACCACCACCGGCTCCGCCAGCGCCTCGCCCGGCAGCGCTCCCTGCCCTTCGCCCGTGTGCGCCAACAGCACCGCCACCACCGAGTCCGGATGCAGCGCCACCGCCCCGATCTCCGCCGTCGCCGAACCATGCAGCACCGTCACCAGCAGCGACTGCGGGCCCGGCGCCGGGCCCAGCGTCCACCGCACCCATTTCTCGTATGTGTTAGAGTTGCCGAGCGTCCTGCTCACCCGGCCGCCGTCGCCCGACGCGTCGAAATCCGGAAATGCGTGAACGGCCAGAA
>JAPOOQ010000049.1 GCA_026713345.1 Gemmatimonadota bacterium
CGGGGGGCACCCACCCCCTTCCCTCAAATAATTTGAGCGGGACCGGGCAAAATCCCATCAGTTATTTTGCGTACACTCACCGGCGACGTCTTCAGCTCCTCTTCGGTGTAGACGTCGCGGACGCTGACCAGCCGGCCGTGGGGAAGCCGCCTGAGACGGGGCATCCCCTCGTCATGCGGGTGGTAGGTGTTGAAATACTCGCGCGCCTGGTCCTCGGCGCTTTCGCTGCGGCGCAGATAGCGCGCGAAGTGGATGCGCAGGTCGTCCTCAAGCCCTTCGCCGACAATCAGGGCATTCCCGCTGGCGCCGACGGCCTCCTCGATCAGGGCCGAGGCGGCAGGCCAGCGGGCGTCGTCGAGGGCGGCCTCGTACAACGCCGCAAGGATGCGCTCGAAGGCGTCGTCCGGGTTCACGCAACATCGCCCCAATGCCGCGTCCCTGCATGCGCAGACCCCGATCCGCGCACAGCTGTTGTTTGGTTCGGATCGAACGCCGGCCGCGCGGCAGGGATGCGGTGGGTGCCGGAGTGCGGCGCCTGGACGCCGGACGCAGCTCCGCTCCCGGCTCTGCTCCCGCAACCGGAACCGTCTTCGGGAAGGGAACTTTCAACACGCATCGACCCGCTCGGCCTGCTCCGTCGTTGCACCGTGCGCCCGCCAGCCCGGTCGACCTCCAATGGAGAGGCCGTACCGTAATCCGTTGATATAAAAGAGAAAAGTAGTCCCATATGGGACTAGTGGGGCCGGCGGACGGGGCCCAAAGCGGCGACACGAGTGCCGCCGCCCGGACAGGCCCCCGCTCGCGGGGCAAGGCGTCCGGCGTCGGCGGCTGATCGCACGGGCCGCGATGCAGCAGCCCTTCTCCCTGGCCGCACGGACCCGGGTCTCGGGCAGCGGGGTACCGTAAACGGGGTAGTCGGTATCGCCGATACGAACTGACTCGGCAGTCAAGCGGGACATGGCACTGTCCTCTCGCGCGCGGGGACCGGGCCCGCCGCGCGATGGCACGCAGGGGGCGTCCCCGTCATTGCAGGATGGCGGTGCGGCGCCGCTCAGCGCGGCGCCGGACAATCAGGGATGCAGGAGGGGGTCCGGCGGTCCCGACGGGCGCGCAAGGAAAGCGGCCACGCCAGGCGTCTCGTGCGCCGCGACCGCCGGAAGCGGCCGCGCGCCATGGGCAGGGAGGCGGCGGAAACGCCCGCCGCCGCCGTCACCGGGTTCGGTGCAATGCGCGAGACCCGCAGCGAGGGCGCGCGGAAACCGCTTCGCGCCGCTCGATACGGGTGGGTCGGTCATGCTGGCAGCCGGCGCGGGCGCCGTGCTAGCGTCGCAAGTAGCCATGTGATCTCTCCACTAGATCGTGTGGTCAGGACGGCGCAAGAAGGTCGAAGCTCTTGCGTCGTCCGCTCTACTTGTATAGTGCCCTTGATATCAATTGCAATCCCCATGAAGAGGAAATTTCCCGGTGGCCAAACCACGAAAGCTTACCCATGCCGTCATGGTCCGCATTCCGGAACCCATGATCGAGGCATTGGACAGGCTGCGCGCGGAAAAGCCGGACCACCCCTCCAGACCCGAGATGATCCGGCGCATCGTCGCGGACTGGCTTGAGGACAATGAGAGCAGCGGCCGTAACCTGCGCGCCTGACCCGAGCGCCGCCGGTCGATGGCCGCCGGTGCGATGCCGTCGGCCCCGGAGCTTGCCTTCCCGACGGCTGCCGGGCGGGAAGCCGTCACCGGGGCCGTGCGGCGGGCACCGGGACCATCCCGGGATGTGCGGTCGTCTGCGCCCTGCCTGTCGATCGAAGCCGGCCGGGAGCCCGAACAGGAGACAGCTATCTCCGGATTCGGAGTCGATCCCCAGTTTCGGGAATCGGTGCAAGCCGCAGGGCGGGCAGCAGTTCGACGGCGCACGATTCCGGACGGCGCTCCTGCCGCTTGTCGCGGTGGTGTGGGTCCTGGCCGCCCATGGGCGGACCGCCGCTGCCGCTGAGGACCCCCGCGCGGCGGGGACGGACGCCGCCTCGTACGCCCCCTATCTCAGCGCAGGCGTGGCCCTGGTCCGCGCGCGGGACACCCGGTTCGTCGATGGCGCCGACGCCGGCAATGCCGCGCTCTACGGAAGCCCGCAACGCTTCGACGCCGGCGCCTTCGACGACGGTCTGCGGTTTCATCTGGCGTCGGGCGTCCGCCTGCCGTACCGGCTGCGCGCGCAGCTGGAACTCGGCCGGGCGCGTGCTCTCGATTGGCGCGGCCGCACGAACTACCCGGCCTCGGGCGCGCGCCAGCCGCCCGACGCAACCCCC
>JAPOOQ010000050.1 GCA_026713345.1 Gemmatimonadota bacterium
CCAGGTGCGGGCCAGGACCACGAATAGGGGATTCCCCGGCTGATGCGGGATCCCCAGGATGTGCGCGGTCGCGATGTATTCGCTGGTATCCCAGAAGGCGGTGTCCGGTGCGAGCGTGATCGCGTAGAGTATCCCGATCGCGAGCGCGGTGACGCCTGCCCAGAGGTAGGGCGGACCGTCTTCGGGTCCGTTCGGGTTCGCGTTTGGGGACTGTGGCTTAGCTTTCATGTGTTTCCCGGAATCTCTTGCTCCCCTGCGGGGCCCAGGGGCCCGCGCGCCCGTTGGCGGCATACTTCAATTGGACGTCAAACCCTCACTCAAATCGTTGCTTCGCGACGCCGCGCCGGGTCTTCGGATCCCCGTGTGGTGCGAGTTCCTCTTCGACTCCGATACGACCGTCACTGCGTACCACAAGCTCAGGGAGGGGCCCTTCGGCTTCCTGCTTGAGAGCGTGGTCGGTGGTGAACAATGGGCCCGTTACAGCTTCTTGGGAAGCCGCCCGCGCGAGGTGTGGCTGCTCGAAGGGGACGATCTGTCGCTCTGGAGTGCCGAAAACGGGTGGCGTCCGCATGCCGTCGCCGACCCGCTGGCGGACCTGCGCGCGCGCCTGGAGCGGGCTGAGCCGCGGGCCGATCCCCGTCTCCCGCGCTTCTGGGGCGGAGCCGTCGGCTATTTCGGGTACGATCTGGTGCGCCGCATCGAGCGCCTCGGTGAAGGGCCGCCGGACGACCAGGGACTGCCGGCGGCGGTGTTCATGTTCTCCGACGTGGTGGTCGCGGTGGACAACCTGTACGGCCGCGCGAAGGCCATCACGACCATCGAGACGGGCCGGGACGCCTCTCCTGCCACCCTTGAACGGCTCTACGAGGAAGCGGTCGCCAAGCTCTACGAGACGGTCGGCCGGCTGCGTACCCGCGCGGATCCGGAGCCGCTGGACCTGGCGCCATCCAGCGCGGTCGAGCCGGTCTTCACCTCCAACTTCGAGCGGGACGCGTTCATCGAGGGTGTGCGGCGCATCAAGAAGTACATCGTGGCCGGCGACGCCTTCCAGGTCGTCCTCAGCCAGCGCCTGACAACCCACTTCGAGGAGCACCCGTTCCAGCTCTATCGCGCCATTCGCACCATCAACCCGTCCCCCTACCTCTTCAACCTCGACCTCGGGGACTTCCATGTCGTGGGGTCGTCGCCCGAGGTGCTGGTGCGGCTCGAGAACGGCGTCGTGACCGTGCGGCCGATCGCGGGGACGCGGCGGCGGGGGAGCACCCCGGCCGAGGACCGCGCGCTCGCCGAGGAACTGGTCGCCGACGAGAAGGAGCTGGCCGAGCACCGCATGCTGGTGGACCTGGGCCGCAACGACGTGGGGCGCGTTTCGGACTACGGCACCGTCACCGTCCCGGAGCTGATGGAGGTGGAGCGCTACTCTCACGTGATGCACCTTTGCAGCCAGGTCGAGGGGCGCGCGCGGCGGGGCCTGTCGGCCCTGGATGTTCTGGCCGCCTGCTTCCCCGCGGGCACCGTCTCCGGGGCGCCCAAGATCCGCGCCATGGAGATCATCGACGAGCTTGAGCCCACCGCGCGGGGGCCCTACGCCGGTGCGGTGGGGTACATCGGCTGGGGCGGCGCCCAGATGGACACGGCGATCTCCATCCGCACGATGGTGTTGCGGGACGGCCAGGCTCACGTCCAGACCGGTGCGGGGATCGTCGCCGACTCGGATCCCGAATCGGAGTACGAAGAGACTCTCAACAAGGCGAAGGCGCTGCTCCGCGCAGTCGCGATGGTGGCGGCCGGGTAAGGGGGCGGCTAAAGTCCCGCCAGTTCGTCGTACAGCCGGATGAGCGTGTCGATGCCGCGCTCGAAGCAGTCGGTGGCGAACCACTCGTTGGGGGCGTGCATGTTGGCGCCGGGGAGCGCGAAGCCGAGCAGCAGCGAGTTGGCGCCGAGGATCTCCTCCAGCTCGACCACGATCGGGATCGTGCCGCCCTCACCGGCAAGCACCGGCCTTGCGCCGAACGACTGCTCGAGGGCCCGCGACGCGGCCTCGAAGAGCGGCCCCTCGAGCTTGGCGAGCCAGGGGCGGCCTCCGTGCAGCTCCACGAGTTCGAGATTCACGCCCGGGGGAGCGACGCGCGCGAGATGCGCTTCCAGCAGCTCCTTCACCCTCTCCGACGACTGGCCGGGCACCAGGCGGAAGCTGACCTTTGCCATCGCCTTCGCCGGGAGGACGGTCTTGGCGCCTTCCCCCGTGTAGCCGGAGAGAAGGCCGTTGACGTCGCAGGTGGGGCGCGTCCACAGCCGCTCCAGCGGGGAGAATGCGGCCTCGCCGCCCTCGGGGGGCGCACCCACCTCGCCGGTGTAGGCGGCAGCGTCGAAGGGCAGGCGGGCGAAGCCCTCCAGCGTCTGGGGTGACGGGTCGATGATGTCGTCGTAGAACCCCGGGATCGCGATCCTTCCGTTTTCGTCGTGGAGGTCGCCGATGACCCTGGCGAGCGCGTTGGCCGGGTTGCGGATCGCGCCCCCGTACGCGCCGGAATGGAGATCGGTGGACGGGCCGGAGGCGTGGATCTCGAAGTAGGCCAGGCCGCGCAGGGAAAAGAGCAGGGAGGGGAGCCCCGGTGCGAACATGGCCGAGTCGGAAATGACCACGGTGTCGGCCGCGAGGAGGGCGCGGTGCTCCTTGACGAAGGGGACCAGGTTGGGCGAGCCGACCTCCTCCTCCCCCTCCGCAAGAACGACCACGTTCACCGGCAGGGTACCGCGGGTGGCGAGGTGGGATTCCAGCGCCTTGACGTGCAGGAAGAGCTGCCCCTTGTCGTCCGCGGAACCGCGGGCGTAGATCCGGCCATCGCGGATCTCGGGCTCGAAGGGGGGCGAGTCCCAGAGGTCCAGCGGCTCCGGAGGCTGCACGTCGTAGTGCCCGTAGATGAGGATGGTCGGCGCGTCCGGCCCGGCCCCGCGCCACTCTCCCAACACCACCGGGTGTCCCGGTGTGGGGAAGATCCGCGTTTCCAGGCCGGCCGCCTCCAGTTGCCCCCGCACCCACTCGGCCGCGCGCTCCGTGTCGGCGTCGTGCTCCGACTTGGCCGAGACGGAGGGGATGCGCAGGAACTGCCAGAGTTCGTCGTAGAACCTGCCGCGCTGACCGTGCGCGAAGTCGATGGGATTGCTCATGGCGTGGGAGGGGGCGGTGGGGGCGTGCTCAGGTGAGCCCCTTGATCCCCCAGCGATAGATCCCCGTCATCAGCACGGCGAGGATGACGGCGCCCGCCATCCCGCCCAGGCTCAGGGCCACCGGGTTGTCGAACTCGGCGATCCCCACGCCCAGCATCCCGCCGATGCACGCGGCGAAGGCACCCAGCGTGAAGAGCAGGCGCGTATGCCCGGGCGTCGTTTTGGGGAGCTTGATGACCGCCTTCATCGCCAGGCCGATACATCCGCCCAGCACGATCCAGATAGCTACACCGATCCAGTTTTCCATGACCCCAATCTACTCTCTTCCCATGCGCCGCTTCAACTCCTCGAGCCGGGCGTCGGCGACTTCCTCCCGCCGCGACCGCCGCAGCGTCGCGTCGAACTCGGGTCCGTCGTCGAAGAGGTCCTCCGTTGCACCGGCGTGATCCGCGCTTCCCTCGATCCGGTCGGCCATGCGGTCCAGTTCGCCGAAGAGGTCGTCCGTGCGGTTGATCGAGCCACGCGCCTGCGTCCGTCCGGCCGTTGCCGCCAGCGAATCACGGTTGGCGCGCGCCTTCCTGATCTGCTGGATCATCTCCGCGTACTCGGACTCGTGCAGCCGGATCTCGGCCTCGATGGCCTTCGCCTTGTCCGACAGCACGCGTTGCCGGTTGGCGTGCTTCTCGGCGAATTGGGCGGCGATCCCGGCGGTGTCCGCGTCACCGATCTTGCGCGCCAGCGCTTCCCGCCGCCGGCACACCTCGGCCTCCCGGGCCTCCGCCTCCGCCCGCTCGCGCGCCACGCTCAACTGCTCCTTCAGGGAGTCGAGGCCCGATCTGGTCGCCACGGCCTCCTTTTCCATCCCCTTCAACAGCCCGTCGACCGTTTCGGTCACCCCTTCGCGCCGGAGTTCGCGGTTGAAGTTCTCCACCGCTTCCCTGAACGCGTTCCGCAGATTCTCGAACATGGCAATAATCCTAATCTGAGCCGGCCGGGGCCGCATCGGCGGCGCCTCCCAGTCGGCCCCCGAGCCCGTGCAGCACCCCACCCTCCGAGATGCCCGGGAAGAGTGCGCTTTCAGGGCGCGGCAATTGATCGCGGGAGGCCAGCGCCCGCTCCGCCGCCGCGTCGACCGCCCGCCGCGCCTCCTCCTCAACGGCCTCGATCTCCTCCACGGCAATCCCCGTGTCGACAAGGTACGCCTCGAAGAGCCCGACCGGGTCGCGCCGTCCCCAGTGCTCGAAGAGATCAGGCGCGAAGGTATCCCGCGCTTCACGCTCGTCGTGGGTGGCGTGCCCGCCCATGCGGAAGGTCTCGGCGACGATGATCGCCGGCCCCTCTCCCCGCAGGCACTGCTCCCTGGCCGCCGCCGCGGCCGTGTACACGTCCAGTACGTTGTTGCCGTCGCAGCCCGTCCCGGTGAGCCCGTACACCCCGGGAATGTCCTCCATCGCACCCGCGCCGTGCTGGTCCAGCCGGGTCCCGAGCGCCACCTGGTTGTTCTGGATCACCACGATCAGCGGCACGCCGACCCGGGCCGCGAACACCATCCCCTCGTGAAAGGCGGCGGTGCGGGTGGCCCCGTCGCCGGTCCAGGTGAGCGCCACGCGCCCCTCGCCCCGGTTCCTGAAGGCGAGCGCGGCGCCCGCCGCGACCGGTACGGTGGTGCCCATGTGACTCACCGGCTGGATAACCCCCCTGGCGATGTCCCCGTAGTGGAAGTCCCGTCCCCCGCTCGGACCGTCCGCGGTGGCGAGATAGCAGGTGAAACCATCCTCGAGCGGCAGCCCCATCATGTGGCAGGCGCCGGCGTTGCGGATCATGGGGATCACCACGTCGCGCTCCCGGTCCAGCGCCGCCACGCAGCCCACGGTGACCGCTTCCTCGCCCACCCCCAGCCATGCCTTGCTGATCACGCCCTGCCGAACCCACCTCTTCAGCCCGGTATCCTGCAGCCGGGTGACCAGGAGGTCCCGGTACATCTCCAGAAGGTTGGCACGACCAAGTCCGGAAGCGTGGCCGGCGTGCTCCCGGTCGCCGTTCTCGATTCGGTCGCGATAGGACCGTACCAGCGCCGGGTCCGCTGTCCAGTTCCGGTACTCCGGGGGGTCGAAGACGGGGTGGCGCTTCAAGGTCTCGGCAAGTGGGGTTCAGGCGGTTGCGGGTGTGGCTGGCTGGCCCAGCGGGCTGCATCCCACGGGTCGGGAAAGCTACCAATCGCCGGTGCCTCGGGGCAAACGCAGACGCGGACGTACAGATTTGACTGGGTGCAGAGCCAATCGCCTGGCGCGTAGTCCGAAATTATCATCACCGGCCAGGTTGCTACCGAAGCCCCTCCCCCGTAGACTTGGGACCGCTCGTGGGCGAGCTTCCGGGTCCGCAGTGAGCAGCGGGCAGGTGAACTTCCATGACCGGGATTTGAGAGTTGCCAGAAGCGCAGGCCGATATCGCAGCCGAAGTGACGCTTGCCCTCCTGGAGGCGATCAAGACCCGGGACCGGCCCCGTGAGTTCCTGGACGACGACGACATCTACCGGACGATGCCGCGCCGGTTCGGGCTGAGTGCCGTCGTCGAACGGCAGATCGAGCTGTACCGGCAGCGCGCCCGCAAGAGAGTCAGGCTGACGACCGCCGAGCTCGCCGACTTCATGGAACTGGTGATCCGGCGGCCCGACTCCGCCGAGATTTTCCGGGAGATGGGGGCCGCGCTGGCGGCGAAACAGTTGCCGGGGCGGGCATGGTGGCTTCCTCGATTCCTGCGGCTTCGCCGGACGAAGAAGAAGATCCGCGGTTCGCTCCGCCAACTCTTCGGCCGCCGGATCGGGGGCTTCGCCGCGGGTACGTTCATCTTCGAGGTGTCGGCTTCCCCGTTCGTGCAGGTCGACCCCTCGGGCGATGCCTGCGAGATCGTCACCGGTTACTGCCAGCAGGCGCTCGCGAAGGGTGTCGATCCCGGAATGAGGGTGACCAAGCGGCGGTGCGAGACCCGGGGCGACGGAGCTTGCAGGTGGGTGGCGGATTTCGGCTCCTGAACGGGTGCCCCGATGGGAGTTAGCTAAGTAGTTAGCTAAGGCGTGCCGCCCCAGATGCGGTACAGCATCAGGTAGACCACGAGTCCGGTGACCGAGACGTACAGCCAGACGGGGAAGGTCCAGCGTGCCAGGCTCCGGTGGGCGTCGAAGCGCTCCCGGCTGGCCAGGAAGAGCAGCCGCAGCACCAGCGGGACGACAACGACCGCCAGGACCATGTGACTGAAGAGGATGGCCAGGTACCAGGGTCGCACTGAGTCGGGGCCCGCGAATGAATGGCTGCCGGTCAGCGAAAAGCGCGTCACGTAGAAGACGAGGAACAGGGCTCCGGCGGTGACGGCGCCCAGCATGCAGAGCCGGTGCCGCGCGATGTCCCGCCGCAGGATGAAGCGAAGGCCTGCCAGGAGCAGTACCGCGCTTGTCAGGTTGAGGCCGGCGTTCACGGTGGCGAGCGCGCGCCCGACGGCTTCGACGGTCACGAGGTGGCGGGTGCGTGTACGGGTCCGCGATCCCGTGCGTGCATGGCCACCGCGAGGCTGAGGAGGATCGCTGCCAGCAGGGTGTGGGTGGACACGTACGGTGGCTCCAGCCGGAAGGCGACGGAGAGGAAGCCGAGCAGCACCTGGGCCACCACCCCGGCCGCGAGACCCGCCGCCAGCCGTCGCTGCACCAGGTCGGTCGTGCGGGTGAGGACCAGCCAGCTCCCGCGCAGGACCACGATGGCGACCGCGAGCCCGAGAACCCGGTGCAGGAAGTGGAGTTGCACCATGGGGTGGACCAGCGGCGGAATCACCCGGCCGAGACAGAGTGGCACGTCCGGGCACGCCATCCCCGAATCGGTATGCCGCACCAGCGCACCGACGATCGATTGGGCGAAGATCATCGCCGCCGCCCAGAGCCCCGCCCTCCTGGCGACGCCGCCGTCCGGGTCCGTGGTGGAGGCAGCGGCGCCCCCGCCGTCCTGAACCGTGGCGCCCGCGCCGGTCCGCACCA
This sequence comes from Gemmatimonadota bacterium, assembly GCA_026713345.1. Lineage (GTDB taxonomy): Bacteria > Gemmatimonadota > Gemmatimonadetes > Longimicrobiales > Gaopeijiaceae > Bin94. Next base: position 7,193 of record JAPOOQ010000050.1, read on the forward strand.
GCATGACGGTCACGAGGGCCAGGAAGAGGAATGCCAGCGCCAGGTGGGAGGTGGAGATGGCGTCGGGTAGCCGGTAGATGACGGTCAGGCCCCCCAGGATGGACTGCACGATCAGGAGGCCGAGACCGAGAACGCCCATCCTGAGCAGGTCCCTGCGCTCGGGAAGGGTGACGCGCTGGACGATCACCGCCGCCGCGAAGAGGATCACCAGCGCCCCGGCCCAGAGACGGTGCAGGTGCTCCCAGAAGACGCCTCCCTTCATCTCCGGCATCATCGTGCCGAAGCAGGTGGGCCAGTCGGGGCAGGCGAGGCTGGAACCGGTCGCGTGCACGATGCTCCCGAGCAGGAGCAGCGCCAGCGTCCAGATGAGCACCGCGAAGAGAAGGAGACGTGCCATCAGCGCAGGATTCCCTGCTCCAGCCAGCTGTAGCGGTCGGCCATCGCCCGCTGCGCCAGGCGGTAGATGCGGGTGTCGTCGTTGCGGAAGACCTGCCGGAACGCCGCGTCGATCCTCTCGCGGGCCAGCCTGCACGCCGCGTCGGCCAGCTCGATGGCGGTTTCGTCGCCGGGCTGCTCGGCCGCGATCTTCATGGCGCGCACGCAGCAAGCGGTCATCACGAACAGGTCGCACCCGATGTCCACGAACCGGCCGAGGACGGCCTGGCGCCGCTCGAGCTTCGGCCCGAAGCGGATCATGGCGTGGAAGATTGCGCGTGCGAGCTTGCGGGACTTGCGGTTCGCGTAGCGCATGTGCCCGGCGAGCGCGCCGAAATCGCGGTAGCGGGGCCAGCGTCCCCAGCCCAGCCACCTCGACGGGTACCACAGCGCGTAGTGCGCCCCGGCCTTCACCAGCGCCGCGAGCCTGGTGGCGGTGGAGAGGCGGGGGTCGATCACCTTGCCCGCGACCGAAAGGTGGGTGTCGACGGCCTCGCGGGCGATGAACAGCCGCATGATCTCGCTCGAGCCCTCGAAGATCATGTTGATGCGCGAGTCCCGCATGCACCGCTCCACCGGCGCGGGATCCTCCCCGCGGGCGCGCAGCGAGTCAGCTGTCTCGTAACCCCGCCCGCCGCGGATCTGCACGGCGTCGTCCACCAGGTCCCACAGCTTCTCGCTGTGCCAGAGCTTGGCCGTGGCCGCCTCCAGCCGGATGTCGAGGGTGCCGACACCGGACATCGCCGCCGCGAGGTCCACCGAGGCGTCCATCGCGTAGGTGTCCGCCGTCATGCGTCCGAGCATCTGCGCGACGGCGTCGTGCTTCCCGATCGGCGCGCCCCACTGCTCCCGCTTCGCCGCCCACGTACGGCAGGTCGACAACAGCGCCTTGGCGCCCGCGGCGCAGAAGGCCGGCAGGGCGAGGCGCCCGGTGTTCAGGGTGATCAGCGCGAGCTTCAGCCCGAGTCCTTCGCCCCAGAGGAGGTTCTCCCGGGGCACCTTCACGTCGTTGAAGTGGAGCACCCCGTTCGAAATCCCCTTGAGCCCCATGAAGGTGCAGATGTGGCCGACCTCCACCCCGGGCCAGTCGGTCTCGACGATGAAGGCGCTGATCGGGCGATTCCCCCTGACGCCCGGACGGGCGGCGGTGCGGGCCATCACCACGAGCAGTTCGGCGCGCGGGCCGTTGGTGGTCCACAGCTTCTCGCCGTTGAGGATGTAGTGCTCGCCATCCTCGGAGAGCTCGGCGAAGGTGGACATGTTGGCGGGGTCCGATCCCACCTCCGGCTCGGTCAGGGCGAAGGCGGAAAGTGCGCCGCCCGCCGCCCGCGGCAGGTACTTGCGCTTCTGTTCCTCGGTGCCGAACAGGACCAGGGGGGTGGGCACTCCGATCGACTGGTGCGCCGAAAGGAAGGCCGCCGTGGAGCCGCACCGGCAGGCCACGAGCCCGAGAGCCCGGTTGTAGGAAATCTGCGAGAGGCCGAGGCCTCCGTATTCGCGCGGGATCTTGATCCCGAACGCACCCAGCTCGGCGAGCCCCTCCAGAACCGACTCGGGGACCCATGCGTCGCGGTCCACGGCGTCGCCGTCGACGTGCTTGGCCGTGAAGCGCTCCAGGGCCTTCAGGAACGGAGCGGCCCGCGCCGCTTCCTCGGGGTCCTGGGCCGGATGCGGGTGGACGAGTTCCAGCGACAGCCGGCCGCCGAAGAGTTCCTTCATGAAGCTGCGCTTGTCCCAGCGTGCCTCGCGGGCGCCCTCGGCGACTTCCCGCGACTGTTGGGCGTCGCTCCCGCTCCCGTTCGTTCTGTCGGCGTCTGTGCTCATGTTGCCTTCCTGCCGTCGGTGGCCCTGTCGGCCGCGCTACCTGCCCGACCCCCTGAAATCTCGGTTGTTCCCTCCGGTTCCAGAAGGGCGGCGAGCTCCGATTCGCGGGTCTCGGCGTCCCGCTCGCCCACCTCGATCAGCTCGGCCAGATAGTCGTGCTGGAACATGATCATGCTCAGAAAGTCCGGCGCCTCGGTTTGCCTGGTCCCCAGACCCCGCGTCAGGAAACGGAACGCCTTCGGCAGCTGGGGCTCGTACTTGTTGGCGAGGCGGGCCAGGTCGACGGACGGGCGCACGGTCAGGAGCCGGACGGGTCGCATGCCGCCGCGTGCTTCCGGAGGGAGGCCGGCGAGGAGCCGGTTGATCGTCTCGAGCCGGTGCGCGTCGTCGTCGAGCAGGTCGAGGAACACGGAATTCATCATGACCCCGGCGACCTGCACGGGGGGCGGATAGCCGGTGATGGTAGGCCTGCTCGCCTGGCGCGCGGTCGGGGAATGACGGGTACTGATCGCGAGGATGCGCCCCGCGCCGAGGTGAAGGGCGGGCGACAGCGGGGCCGCGAGGCGGATGCCGCCGTCCCCGAACCAGTGCGCGCCGATCTTGACGGCGGGGAACACGATGGGCAGCGCGGAGGACGCCAGTACGTGCTCCACGGTCAGCGTGGTGAGCCGCGAGCGCCGGGTGGGACGTTCCCACTCCTTCACCCCCTGACCCTGGACCCAGAGGACGGATTGCCCCGTGGAGTAGTTGGTGGTGCTGAGGGCGACGGCCTTCAGCCTGCCCGTTCGAAGGTTGTAGTTGATCCCCGTGAGTTCGCCGTCGATCGCGTGCATGGCGTCGGTGAGGTACACGCGGAGCGGTTCGGTGTCGAGGAGTCCGCGGACCCGGGGGGCCGCCTTCGTCCCGCCCGATACGAGCTGGCGGGCCCAGCGCATCACGTGCCAGCTGAGGGACCCGACATCGGTGCGGAACACGTGGTCGACGTTCAGGTTGGACCACATGTGGTAGAGCTCCTCGGTGGCCTGCTCGAAGGTGCCGTGGTGGGCCGCGAGGTGGGCGGCGTTGATCGCGCCCGCGCTGACGCCGGTGATGATGGGAGCCTGCACACTGGGGAACCGGCGCGACAGATAGCGCAGAACCCCGGCCTGGTAGGCGGCCCGCGCTCCCCCACCCCCCATGACGAACGCGAGATCGCCGTTCGTGCCGTCTGCGGAGTTTCCGGACATCGTTCCCTGGGGGCAGGTGGACGGTTCCGCGGGAACGGCGAAGCGGTGGCGGCCCATGGAACACGTCGCTGTCGGTGCGACGCGTGCTTCCACCGGCTGCCGGGCCTGCCGTAGCGGAACAGGGGGGTGTGAGCGTAGTAATCTTGGGCGCCCGGACGCCTCGTCAACTTGGCGCCCCCTCTTCACATCGTGCTCTCCAGCACGCCCCGTCCGATCGCCAGTATGCCGGCGGCCATGAACACGAGCGCCAGCAGTCCGCCGACGAGGTGCGGCCCGTAGCTCTTCGCCTCCTGAGGACGGCGCTTGACCACGGAGGTGGTGAGCTGGACCACCGCGGCCGCCAGCAGCATCGTGAAGAGGTGGCCGATGATCGCGGTGTAGAAGGGCCGGGTGAAGAGGACGATGAAACCGGTCAGAAGCTGCAGGTGCATGAGGCCGGTGAAGACGACCGCCAGCCTGGCCATTGCGGGTGAGTACTCGCGCTTGCCGAAGAAGCCCACGGCGGCGTAGAGGACCACGAAAAGCCCTCCGACGAGGACCAGGAAGCGAAGACCGGAGTGGGCGGCGAAGAGCATTGGAGGGACTCCCTCGGGTTCTGGATTGTGTATGACCGAAGTCTGGGGGATGCGCGCCCGGGGGGCAATTGCGGTGGGAGCGGGACGGCTGTGTCCCGAGCTTCAACGATGCATGATCCGGAGGTGTCTGTTTGGGAGTGGGGCAGTGTGTCGGCTCTGCAGACGGTCCTGAATTCGAATGACAAGGAATCAACTTCATGAAATCAGCCTGGAAGGCGCCTCTCTGTGTCACGGCGCTGCTTCTCGCGGTGCTGCCGGGGCTCGCGCCGCCGCCGGCGCCCCTGTCCGCGCAGGAGGTTGCCAACGGCGACCGCCCCACCGTCTTCCTGGATTGTGCGGCCCGCAACTGCAACCAGACCTACTTCCGCACCGAGCTGCCCTGGATCAACTGGGCGCGCCAGCCCCAGGACGCCCACGTGCACCTGATCATGACCAGCCAGAGCACGGGCGCCGGCGGGAGTGAATACAGGCTGGACTTCATCGGTTCGGAAGAATACGAGTACGAGGACCAGTTGCTCTACCAGGCGCCGCCGACCAACACGCAGCGTGAAACACTCGACGAACTCACCCATACCATCGGGATCGGCGTACTTCACTTCGCCACCGTCCACGGGTTCATGGACGACGTAAACACCTTCCAGGAGATCACCGAGGATGTGGAACACGGAGTCGAGGAAATAGACCCCACCGAGCGCATGGTCACCAGCGAGGAGGTGGAGGATCCCTGGGACTTCTGGGTCTTCCGGCTCGGCGGGAACACCGAGGTGAACGGGGAACAGACCCGTCAGACCACGGAGATCAGAGGGAACGCCAGCGCCTCACGGGTTACCCGCACATGGAAGATGAACTTCCGCGGCGACTTCAACATCAACCGGCGGGAGATCGACCTCCCCGACGACGGCACCTTCACTGACGAACGCACGGACTGGGGAGTCAGCGAACTGGTGGCCTATTCGCTGGCGGACCACTGGTCCATCGGCATCGAGGGCGAGGTCCGCAGGATCACGCGATTCAACCAGTCGTTCCGCTGGGAGATCACCCCCGCGCTGGAGTACAGCTTCTTCCCCTACGAAGAGGCGACGCGCCGGGCGTTCACGCTCTTCTACAAGATCGGGCCGGCCTACCGGGAATACCTGGAAGAGACGGTCTACGGCTGGCTCTCGGAGACACGCTGGGAAGAGTCGCTGGAAATCGAGTTTTCGCAGCGCCAGCCGTGGGGCGACGCCTCGGTCGGGATCAACGGTTCGCACTTCCTGTACAACACGGACCTCTATGCGATCAACCTGGAAGGTGACATCAGTTTCCGCGTCTTCCGGGGACTGAACCTCAACGCCGAGGGTGGGATCGGCTGGGTCAACGACCAGATCTACCTGGCCGCTGGGGACGCCACGGACGCGGAGGCGCTCCTCAACCTTCGGCAGCGCGCCCAGGACTTCAACTACGAGTTCCAGGTCGGCTTCTCCTTCCAGTTCGGGTCGGTCTACAACAACGTGGTCAACAACCGGTTCGGCGGCGGCGGGGGTGGAGGTTGGTGGCGGTAGACGGCGGCTGCCCCGTTGTCCGGCCAGCTGTGATGATGTTACGATGTATACATCATGATGACACGAACACAACTGTCGTTTGAGCGCGACATGCTCCGCGACGCACGGGAGCGAGCCGGGCAGATGGGGGTGTCCCTGGCCGAGTATGTGCGGCGGCTGGTGTCAGCCGACCTTCAGGGGACGAAGCGATCGGTCGACCCCGGGGTGGTTTTCGATCTCGGATGTTCCGGGGGATCGGACATTGCGCGCGACAAGGATCGGATGCTGTCCGAGGCGTTTGCAGATCCGCGGCGGTGAGCCTGTTCGTCGATACCTCGATATGGTACGCCGCGGCCGATCGCTCTGACCACAGCAACGCTCGCGCTCAGGAGATCCTCGCCGGCGAGACCGGACTGGTCACCACGGATCACATCCTCGTCGAGAGCTGGATGCTGCTGCGCCACCGCATCCATCGGGATGCCGCCGAGAGCTTCTTCGACGGACTCAGGAGCGGCGTCGCCAGGATCGAGCCCGTGGGCACCGCCGATCTGCACGCGGCATGGGCCATCGGCCGCGCGTTCCCCGATCAGGATTTCTCCCTGGTGGACCGCACCAGCTTTGCCGTAATGGAGCGGCTGGGCGTGCACAGGGCCGCGTCCCTGGACAACGACTTTGCCATCTACCGTTTTGGGCGGGGGCTGTCCCGGGCGTTTCAGGTGGTGCGCTAAGGGTCGTCTACAGGAACCCGGGCGCGCCAGCGCCGCCGCCGGGCAGCTACTACACCACCAGCCCCATCCGCCGTAGCGCCTCCTTGATGTTCTCCAGTTGCTCCCGCTGGGTCCGGGTCGGCGGGTGCAGAGTGCCCTGCCGCACCCCGCCGCCGTTGATCGCGTTGTAAAGCTGCATCAGATCGCGGCGGTAGCGGCCGGCCGAGCCCGGTCCTCCCGGCCCGCCAGGTCCGCCCTGTCCACCCGGGAGCTGGCGGCTCAGCTCCAGGATCTCGAGCAGGAAGGCCTCACGCTCACGGTAGTCCTCGGCTGTGAGGGGGAGATCGGGGTCGCCCTGCACGGAGATGCGACCGGTGCGGAGCTCGCCC